>NZ_SLAP01000159.1 GCF_007126775.1 Cecembia sp.
GGGAAAAAAAATAAAACGAATGAAAGACTTCATCTTAAATCTCATCACAGATCGTATAATCAAGCGCCAGCTTTAACTCGTTATAATTATTATTTCTAATTTAATGCATAATTGATAAATACGAAAGCCATCTTTTCGTGTAAATAAGTGTAATTCCTGCCCGAAGCAGCCGGACGTGGACCATTTTTTTTTCACCTTATTGGCCTCTTACTAAAAGTTAGCTATTTAACGTTACTTTTAAAGTGTCTTCGGATTCGGGTTAAACTTTTAAAGGATATGAATGTTAATATTTTGTGTATAAATCGATAATTTCGGTGGAAAAATTGTGTATAAATAAATTGGTAAAATATTGGTTTTCAGGTTTTTGTTAACCAATTTGGATAACATCAGGTGAGAGATAAAAGAGTGAAGGTAAAACTTCAGATTACTTTGACAAGCTGAATTAGATAAAGAAGTAGTATGGTGTAAAATCCAGACTATAACAGGTAGTGCTGAAATTCTGAGATCTTGATATGCATGAAAATGTATTGCGGCCATCCAATGGACCGTTATATCAGCAGAAGTATTTTCAAATTGGGCAACTGAAATGACTCATAATAACTGTAGCTTGGCATAGTTTGGCAGACTACGGTCTACCAGGTTATGAAGCGGGAAGTATTCGAAAGAAAACTTCCCGCTTTTGTTTTTTATCTCCTCTGAACAGGAGAAAGTAGATTTGATTTACTCAGACTTCTTCAAAAGCAAGAGGTGTTCGGTAAAAACCCCTTTGTTTTGGTTTGGATTACAAACACATCCCCACTCAAAGGAAATTCACTCAACTGATCCGCATTTAAATTTTCTCTGGCCGTTGTCACCAATAAGCTATCCAAGTTTTCTCCGCCAAAAGCACAGGAAGTCACATGCGGAACAGGTAAAGAGACTTTTTCCATCAATTTTCCGGTAAGCGGATCCCATCGGTAGACTCCCGAACCTCCATAATGGGCAATCCACAGTTTTCCTTCTACGTCGATACACATCCCGTCAGGCGTTCCTAAGGAATTGGGAATATCAATGGCGATTCGGTCAAATTGAATGGTGCCACTTTCCAAATCAAAATGATAGGCATTGACCTTTTGTGTGGGGCTGTCAATATAGTAGAGCATTTTGTCGTCATGGGTCCAGGCCATTCCATTAGAGATGGTGATCTGGTCTAAATGCTTTTGAATTTTTAAATCTTCATCCAGGCTGTAGAATGCTCCTGCACCTTTGTCGAAATTTTTGCTCATAGAACCCACCCACAATCTTCCCTTAGCATCACATTTCCCGTCGTTCAAGCGGTTGCCCGTTATGTCCTCTATTAAAGCAATCCATTCTAGGTTTTCGGTTTTGAGGTTAAAGCGTGCGATTTTTTGGTCCAATGCCAAAATCAGGTGATCGGCTTTTCCTTCCAACACCAAAGTGATGCGCTGTTGAAATTTCCAGGTGTTAACTTTTCCGCTGTCCATGGGATATTCAAACAACTTCCTATTTTCTATATCCACCCAGAAAAAACTGTTTCTTATTACATGCCAATAAGGCCCTTCTCCCAAAAAGCATTGCGATGCGTACAATTGAACTGCTTCCATATTAGTCGATTTTAACCAGGCCAATATTGGGCCAATTTATTTCTTAAAAATGCCACACTTCTTTCCAGTTGGTCCATGCCTTCTACGCCATCCTCAATGCTGATCCAACTGTCAAAACCCACCCGCTTCAATTCAGTAAATATGGCATCATAGTCATTCAAGCCTTTTCCGATTTCTCCATGGCTTAACCTTTTGGCATAGCCAAGGGCGCCGTCTTCTTCATTTCTCAAATCTTCAATGGTGCCAAACTTCAGGTACCTGTCACTGGCATGCATGGTGACCACGCGTTGGGAAACTTTTTTAAGTAATTCCAAAGGATCTTCTCCTGCCAAAAAAGCGTTACTGGGATCGTAATTTACCCCAAAATTGGGATGGTCTATGCTGTCCACCAATTGGGTGAATACGTCCATTTTTTGGGCAAACTCCGGATATTCCCAAAAATCATCCTTGTAATGGTTTTCCAAAATCAGAGTAATGTTGCGCTCCTCGGCATAAGGAAGACAGCTTTGGATACAATCTGCCGCCAGTTTTACACCTTCCTGGATGGTCAGTTCAGGTCGTCTTTGACCGGATAGCACCCGGCAACAAGAACCTCCAAGCGTATGGGTCATGTCTATCCAGTATTTTTGTTTGTCGATTTCTTTTTGCCTGAAAGTTTTGCTGGGATGGGTGAAATCAGGGGAGCAGCACATCATGGGAATGACTTTCCCTTTGTCTTCCACCATTTTTCTAAAAAGCTTCCAATTATGGGTATCCTGCATTTCCAAAAAACCGGCATACCATTCCAGTCCCTCAATATCCAATTGGGAGGCAAGTTCGATCCAGGTAGCCAATTTCATGCTGCCATCTTTGCAGAGGGCATGCATAAAGGCTTTTGGGAAAGCAGCTAATTTGGGCATAATTCTTAGATTAAGGTTTTCCATGAATAGTAGTAGGATCCTTGGGTGCATTCCTGCCCATCAGTGGATGTTGTTCAAGGTCTACGACCTGCCCGCTGATAGGTCCGCTTTCGTCAGCCAGCCAGTAAATTGCTGCTGCAGCGATTTCCGAAGGCCAAAGTATCCTTCCTGAAGGGGCATACATGGCAGGGATTTCTTCATGCCAGTTTTCTGATAAACCATCTTGTTTTTTGTGCTGCCGCTCTCTTTCGGTGAGTACCCAACCCGGGTTGATTTGATTGACCCTGACACCATGGGTTCTGGGTAATACATCTCCCAAGTTTCGGGTCATTGTCATTAATGCCCCTTTGGACATACTATAAGCCAATAAATTGGGTTCGCCGCTCCAGGCGTTGACTGAACCAATGTTCAGCACTACACCCTTCGAGGCTGATAAATAAGGAAGGGCTGATTTGATCAATATAAATGGGGCAATACTGTTTACCTCCAGTACTTTTCCCAAAAATGCAATGTCAGTGGAGTCAATGTCTGAATTGACAACCCATGCAGCATTATTGACTATGGCGTCTAATTTTCCCCAGGTTTTAATGGCTAGTTCCACCAACTTTTCTGGACAACCCGCTGTACTTATGTCCTCTATATGCAAGACAGTATTGTCTTCACCAAATTCTTGGATGGCTTGTAAGCCCAAGTCCTCTTCCAATCCATGGACTAGGACTTTAGCTCCTTCTGAAATGGCCGCTTTGGCAATGGCTTTTCCTATGCCTGTTGTGCTTCCGGTGACGATGATTACTTTGTCCTTCAATCGCATTCTATACCGGCTTTAAAACACTTTTCACCACTTTGCCTTCATGCATCAGTTCAAATGCCTTTTTCCATTCTGTGATAGGCCAGACGCCTCCGATGATGGGTTTGACATCCAATTTTCCACTGGACATCAGGCTGATCACTTTTTCCCATATTGGCCAGTTGTGACTGAAACTTCCCTGCAAACGCACATTTTTCTGAACCAAGGGATCAAGGGAGAAATTGCAGGGCTGGGGACCCCAACCTACTTTCGTGATCTGCCCATTGGGCCGTACCAGGTCCATGGCAATTTTAAGGGTGGCTGAAACACCTGCAGCATCCACTATCAGATCTGCACCCAAGCCATCGGCTTTTTTTGCCCAATCTTTTGCTGCCTCTCCAATCAAAGCATCGCAACCATAATTTTTTGCAACTTCCAACCTTCCTCTATCTGCTTCCAGGCCCACAATGCCCACTTCTGCCCCACATAAGCTGGCGACCGCCGCACAAAGGATCCCAATTGTCCCAGGGCCGATTACCAATACCTTGTCCCCAGGTTTGATCCTTGAATTCCCAACTACTGCATTGTAGGCTACAGAGCAAGGTTCCGTAAGACAGGCCTCCTCAAAAGCCAATTGATCAGGCACATGGTGGAGACACCTGGCAGGTACCTTTACAAATCTCGTCATGGCCCCGTTTACCCCATATCCGAAGCCTTTTCTGGTTGGATCAAGATTATAGAGTCCTGTTCTGCTCATAGGGTTTTGGGCATCAATCACCGCTGCGGTTTCACTTACCACCCTGTCACCGACCGACCAATCCTTTACCCGGCTTCCAAGTGCGGCGATTTTTCCACCGAACTCATGCCCCAACACTACAGGGTAATTCACCGGCCAGCTATGGTCAGAGGTCCATTGATGGAGGTCACTGCCACAGACGCCTACATTTGCTACTTCCAATAAAATATCATCTTCCCCGATTTCAGGCATGGAAATTTCTCTGATTTCCACAGAGCCTTTAGCTTCTGAGTAATTGACTACTGCTGCTGATTTGCTGGACATGGTTGTTATTTTGATTGATTACTGGTCATGAATGGCTGCACATATTTTTCTTAAAGATGCTTCCAAATCCCCATCTGCGGTTTTGAAGGCATCTGCGTCTATGGTAAGTGGAGCTCCTAATACGACAAGAGGTGCACCCAATTTCGGGCATCGAATGGCCTGTTCCAGACTAAGCCCGCCTACCGCCTGTACAGGTATTTTGACTGCAGCCACTACCTCTTTCAATTGGTCTAAGGGGCTTGGCATTGGGCGTCCTGCAGCTGCAATTCCTCTCCTTTCGTCGTAACCTATGTGATGGATTACATAATCACAGCCCAGGTCTTCAAGAAATTTGGCCCCTGCGACCATATCTGGGCAACCCAAGTTATCTCCCATTACCCCAATGCCGTAATCTTTTCCTGCCTTTACCACGCATTTGATGGTTTCTTCATGTGCCCTTGCCATGACGACCACATGGGTGGCACCTGCTTTGGCCATCATTTCAGCTTCCAGGTAACCGCCGTCCATGGTTTTTAGATCAGCTACAATGGGTGTATCAGGGAAGGCTTCTCTTAATTTTCTGACTCCATGGAGGCCTTCGGCTAAAATTAAAGGCGTGCCGGCTTCTAGCCAGTCTACACCTGCCCGAAGGGCCATGGCGGCCGTTTCCAATGCCTCATCGATATTGGTCAGGTCCAAAGAAATTTGAACAATGGGTTTCATAGGCTATTTGGGTCAAATAGGGTTCTATTAAAGATAGGGCTTTGATTCTTTTTTGGCAAAAAATGAAAGTATTCTTAATTACTATGACTTCGCATAACCTGGAAACTACCCTTTATCAGGCCATGAAATGGGAAGTATTCGAAAGAACACTTCCCGTTTTTACATTTTTTATTGGCCTAGGCTACTCATATCAATCAGACAATCCACATTGGGGTGCATCCAAAGGAAAGTAGCCGGGCAATAAGTAGTAATTCTTCTTTCCAGAATTTGCTGAATGGCTTCCTGTTTTCCTTTTCCTGTGATGAGGAAAATAACCTTTTTGGATTGCATGATGCCCTGCATACCTATGCAAAGTCCATAAGCCGGTTCTGACCCTTTAGCAAGATTGGGATCATGCTGAATGGTAGCGGGTTCCAGGAGGTTTTTATGGAATCCTGTTTCCAGAAATTCCCCAGGCTCATTGAAAGCAATGTGTCCGTTTTTTCCCAAACCTAAAATAATGACATCCATAGGACCCTGTTCCTGTATATAATTTTCCATCCTGTCACATTCTTGGTCCACCTTCTCGGAAGCTGTATCAAAAGTGATGTACCTTGCTTCCGGAATATGTAAAGGACCTAAAATATGGGTTTGAATATAGGTTTCGCAGGAGTCCGGATGCTCCAGAGGAATGATTCCCCATTCGTCCATTTTAACAATTGTCATATTGCCAAAAACACTGGGCTTTTTGGCCATTTCGGCGTACATGCCGGTAGGGGAGTTGCCGGTAGCTGCACAAAAAAGTAAATTACTTTTTTTGCTTGCTTCTTGTTCTACTATGTCCGCAGCCTGTTTGCTAAGGGATTCATAGTCATTTAAATAATGGATATTCATAAAGATTTTTGGTCAATTTCTTAAAATATTATTCGCCTCAGGCATTTCCAAAAATATTTTTTTCAATAAAGACATTTCGAAATTTTCCTTCAGGGTCATGTTGCTGCATAAGTTTTTTAAAGTCTTTAAATTTGGGATACCTATTTTCCAGTTCAGAAGGAGGTACAGTAAATAGTTTTGCCCAATGTGGCCTGGCCCCAAATTCTGAAAGTTTTTCCTCCATTTTGGGTAACAATGCCATGACTTCAGGGATCTCTTGCTTCCAGGTGGTGTGGAAGGCAATGGCATTTCTTTCAAAGCATGGGCTTAGCCATAAATCATCTGCCTGTATTCCCCGGATTTCCGAAATGAAAAGGTGCGGACCGATTTCTTTTGCCATTTCCTGTACTGCTATGAATGCAGGGTAGGCATTTTCAAGCGGCACAAAAAATTCGGATTGTAATTCTTCACCCGCACTGGGTTGGAATTCCATTTTAAAATGTGGCAGCCTTTCATACCAGGGGCCGAGAATTCCCATCTGATCTGTACAGCTTTCCGCCGACATGCTTTCCACGGGGTGGAGATTGCCAGCAGCAGGGACTGCACCAAAAAAGTTTTCGGGAAAATCTATTGCGCCGCTTGTATCGACTTTTTTCTTTATCCAAACCTGATTGATTTGATCTTTGCTCCAATCGGTAAACAAACTTACGCTGTATCCTGCGGACATGATGGTCTCAAAATTTTCCATTAAAGCTGAAGTTGGGAGGTTTTGGTACACCATCTGTGCCATTTGAAAAGTCGGTTGCACATCTAACGTTATCTTGGTAATCAGTCCAAGAGCTCCCAAAGCTACCACAGCTCCATTAAACTCAGGGTCTTTATCTCTCTGAAAGTGGATTATTTCTCCTTTTCCGTTGATCATTTCAATGGCTGAAACGGCAGTAGATAAATTGCCATTTCCAAGACCAGAACCATGTGTGCCGGTACTGATTGATCCAGCAATGGAAATATGGGGCAATGAAGCAAGGTTGTGTAGGGCGTATCCTGCTTTATCCAATAGGAGGCAAAGGTCTCCATATTTCATTCCTGCTTCTACGGTTACTGTCATTTGTGTTGTGTCCAAATCAACCAAGCGATTTAGGTTCTGGGTAGAAATCAGGTTTTTATCGCTGTCAGCTATGCGGTTGAAGGAATGGGCGGATCCAAGTGGTCTTAGTTTAGTTAGTTTTTTGACCAAACTAATGGCCTCATCCATGGTATCAGGAGTATGGATCTCTTGCGTGCTGAAGGTCAGGTTTCCGGCCCAATTTTTAAACGCTGTTGTTGCCATTTCCGGTTTTTTAGGTGTGCAATTTAGGATCGGGCTGAAAACTGCCGCTCCCACCAAAGTGGAAGCAGTTTTTAGAAAACTTCTTTTGTTCATAGGTTTTGTGCTTTCGTTTTTCAGATTGGTTTTAAGACGCTTTTGATTACCCGGCCATCCTTCATTTCCTCAAAAGCCCTCCTCCAATCTGTAATTGGCCAGACGCCTCCAATAATGGGTTTAACGTTCAGGTTACCTTTTGCTAGCAGGTCAATGACCTTTTCCCAAATAGGCCAATTGTGGCTGAAACTTCCCTGAAGCCGGATGTTTTTATGAACTATAGGATCCAGGGAGAAATTGCAAGGCTGTGGACCCCAGCCTACCTTGGTGATCTGTCCATTTGGCCGGACCATTTCCATTGCAGTCTTCAAAGTAGCACTGTTCCCGGCAGCATCTATCACCAAGTCTACTCCCAGTCCATCTGTTTTTTTGCACCAGCCTTCAGCATTACCGTACAAAGGATGGATGCAGTAAGCTTTTGCCGCTATGTCCAATCTGGACCTGTCAGTTTCCAGACCCAGCAAGGCAACCTCTGCACCGCAGATTTTGGCAATTGCTGCGCATAAGATACCAATGGTGCCTGGACCTGTAACCAATACACGGTCCCCTGGGCGTATTTGGCTGTTGCCCACCACCGCATTATAAGCCACACTACAGGGTTCTGTAAGGCAAGCTTCTTCAAAACTCAAGTTGTCGGGAATACCATGAAGGCATCTCTGGGGCACTTTAACATAATGGGTCATGGCTCCATCCACACCATAGCCAAATCCTTTTCTTTCCGGATCTAAATTATAAAGTCCTGTTTTTGTGAGGGGACTATTGTGATTGATTACAGCGGCCGTTTCACTGACCACCCGATCTCCGACTTTCCAATTCTTTACGGATTTTCCGGTAACAGCAATATTGCCACTGAATTCATGGCCTAGGACTACCGGATAATTTACCGGCCAGCTCTGTGTTGCCATCCATTGGTGCAGGTCACTTCCGCATACACCTACATTTTGAACCTGTAAAAGCACATCTTCATCTCCGATTTCAGGAAGTGGAACTTCCCTTATTTCTACAGAACCTTTGGATTTTGAATAATTGACCACAGCAGTTTGCATGGGATTCATAGGACTTTTTTGGCAGATAATTTTCTAATTTAATGCATAATCCAAAATAAGAAAGAAAAAATTGATGAATGGGTTTTTTAATGTTGATAAATTTGTTGATAAACCAATAAAACATGTTGAAATTTTGTTCATAAATAAATATATAAAATATTGTTTCCTATCATTAATTTCAAGTACTTTGACAACATCAAGTGAGAGATAAAAGGCGGAAAGTAAAATTTCCGACTGGCTTTGAAGACAGAAAGGATAGATTGCGAAGGGGCTTTAATTGAGAGATTAAAGTCTGAAAAGGGAAACCGCAGAAGCATTGATTCATTGCCTTGATATCTTAGGATGTTTAGGTGGATTCAAGGGTCAGTTTTTAAACTTGGGCAACTGGGTCTGAAGTCATAATAACTGTAGCTTGACATGTTTTGGTGACTATGGTTATCAAAAAATGAGACGGGAAGTTGATTCGCAAGAATTGCTTCCCGTTTTTGCGTTTATATTGAAAAATATTAACATCCATTTTATTATTCCCGTATGAAATACCGAAAGGAAATGCTAACTTCCTTTAAATTTAAAGTCCCATGTCTAAGGAAAAAACAGTAAAAAAGGCTGAGAAGAAAAAGCCGGAGAAAAATCTCAAAGAAAAGCGGGCCGATAAGAAGGCCAAGAAAGACAGCAAAAGGCGGGATGGATAACAAATGATGTTTATTCATTATATGGTATTCAAGCCAATGGGTATTTCAGAATGTATGGAGTCACAAAAAACCCTTCCCGGAATGGAAGGGTTTTTCTTTATGCCATTTTATCGGATGGATTTAAAACCGAATGAAATAGAAATTAAGGTTTTATCAAAAAATTAAATTCCCGATTGATTTATCCTGTACAAGGTTTCATATTTTAATTAATAATGGAAGAAAACTGTGCTGTCTGTTAATAAGTTTGTTGATAAATCAAAAATCCATGTTAATATTTTGTTAGTAAGTAAATGTATAAAATTTTGTTTTTTGAAGTTAAATTAACGTACTTTGATTTCATCAAGTGAGAGATAAAAGATCGGAAGTACAATTCCGGACTGGCCTTGAAAACATAAAAGATAGATTGCGAAGGGGCTTTAATTGAGAGATTAAAGTCTGAAAAGGGAAACCGCAGAAGCATTGATTCTTTGCCTTGATATCTTAGGATGTTATGGAAATTTCGGGGTTTGGTTTTTAGACTTGGGTAACTGAGTTTATCGTCATAATAACTGTAGCTTGGCATGTTTTGATAACCAAGGTTGTCAAGTCATGAAACGGGAAGTCAATTCGTAAGAATTGCTTCCCGTTTTTGTTTTTTAGACTATGTATATTTTTTATACGCTGTTAAATTGTTCTATAACATTTGGTATTTTCCTTTATTCTTTTCCTTATTTATTCCATTGGTTGTCACAAAACGAAAGTTTATATAAAATTCTGCCTCTTGGGATACTAAATTATGATGATAATTTCAACCCCTGTAAAACTTTGGGTATATTGAAAATCCTGTCAGTCCCATAAACCTACTTAACCACTTCTAAAATGATATTGATACTGACCATTCTGCTCGCCTTAGGGATTATATTGATCGCTATTGTAAAGTTTGACATCCACCCTTTTTTGGCGCTTTTTGTTACGGCTATTTTATATGGGTTGTTATCCGGAATGCCAGGTGATCTGATCATTAAATCTATTTCGGAAGGATTCGGAGGTGTTTTGGGCAGTATTGGGTTATTGATTTTGCTGGGGGTCTTTTTAGGGACCTTTCTGGAAAAAACCGGTGGGGCACTGGTCATTGCCGAGAAAATATTACAATGGATCGGTCAAAAGGCTGTTACGAAAGCCATGTTGCTCTGTGGTTATATCCTATCTATTCCGGTCTTTGGGGATAGTACTTTCATCATGTTGAACCCTATTAGCAAATCTTTATCTCTCAAAAGCAAGGTTCCTTATGCGGCCACAACCATTGCTGTGGCTTTGGGGGCCACAGCATCCCATTCTTTGGTGCCACCCACTCCAGGTCCCATTGCCACAGCAGGGATATTGGACGCTGACTTGGGCATGGTCATCTTTTGGGGGTTGATCATCAGTTTGATTACGCTTATTCCCTCTTACTACTTTATCAAGAAGGTAGCCTATAATATTCATTTGGAGCCCCAGCTAGCCGAAATTGATCCTGAAAAGATTGAAAAGAAATACCCATCAGCTACCAAATCATTTTTGCCAGTAGTGCTTCCACTCTTATTGATTGTCTTGGCTTCTATTGCCAAATACCCTTCACAGCCTTTTGGAGATGGGATTTTCACCACCATAATTACATTTGTTGGTAGCCCCGTTATCGCCTTGTTGCTAGGGGTATTCCTTTCTTTCTCTCTGCCAAGTAAATTTGACTACAAATTGCTTTCTTCCTCGGGGTGGATAGGGGAGGCTATTTTGATCGCAGCTCCGGTCATTTTGATTACCGGTGCAGGAGGTGTATTCGGGAAAATGTTACAAAATTCAGGAATTGCGGATTTGGTAGGAGAAGGTTTGGCAAATGCCAGTTGGGGGATTTTTCTGCCATTCTTAATTGCTTTTTCCTTAAAAACTGCCCAAGGGTCATCTACTGTGGCCATGATTACCACAGCGTCCATCATTGCCCCGCTTTTGGGAGCGCTGGGTATGGATTCAGAATCTATGCGAGTATTTGCCGTTCTGGCAACCGGGGCCGGTGCCATTGCCATTTCCCATGCCAATGACAGTTTCTTCTGGGCTGTTACCCAACTGTCCGGCATGAAAATTTCTCAGGGCAATAAGACCCATAGCCTTGGTACCATCATCATGTCCTTTACGGCCATAGGTCTTATTTTTCTGATTACAAAAATATTTTATTGATCAGCGGGCTGTCCACCCTCCGTCCACCGTCACCATAGAGCCCACCATATAGCTTCCTGCATCGCTTGCCAGGAAAAGGGCGGCACCTTGAATTTCTTTCAGTTCACCCCATCTGCCCAATGCCGTGGCTCCGACCACAAATTTCTTGCCCTCCTCTGTATCTGCTATTGGCAGGTTCATTTCGGTAAGAAAGGGACCGGGACAAATGGCATTGACTGTGATATTGAAAGGCGCCAGCTCCAAAGCCAAAGCTCGGGTCATCTGTACCACAGCTCCTTTGCTTGATGTATAAGGGGTTCTGTTGGACAGACCGACAATTCCCAGCGTACTGGCCAGGTTGATGATACTGCCTTTGTTAGCAGCTTTCATATATGGGGTTACGGCCCTGTTGCTCAGCCAAGTGCCTGTGACATTGATATCCATAACTTTTTGGAAATCTTCAAGGCTTAGCTCATCGATGGCTCCCCGAATATTGATCCCGGCACTGTTAATTAAAATGTCAATCCGTCCAAATTCCTCCATCGCATTTTTAGCCATGGCTTCAGTTTGCTCCTTACTGGACACATCTGCACTGAAATAAATGACTTTTACTGGGTACTTTTCTGCAAGCTCTTTTGCTGCTGCCTTACCTTCTTCCTTATTCCGGCTCACCAACATGATATTGGCTCCAGCAGAAGCCAGTCCGGCGGCCATGGCCAAACCTAAGCCCTTGGAACCTCCGGTAATGATCGCCGATCTTCCACTTAAATCAAAAAGTTTTATTCCAGGTAAATTTTCCATAATGCTGTTTTTTTTAAAGTTGTAGGATTTAATAAGGTTGAATGGATTATTTCAGATTTAATTCGTTTTGACTGTATTGCATACAGCTGATGATATTGTCTTCTTCTGTGGCCAATTGTTCTTCTGGTTTCAAATGACTGATAATGGGTAGGGACCCGGAATGACTTTTGTCCCGCACCAAGCTTAAAGTCCTGGCCAAATCTTTAGCTGGTAATTCGCCGAAGGTAGGCCAATAAGCAGGATCCAGGCAGGGGATTTTTAATGGATCCCTGGTAATCATTTCCAAGTTAAAATTAATGTCTGGATTGTATTTCTGGCAAATCTCTACTGCCTTTTTGAGGTCCACTACCCCGGTACCCAAGGGTATTTCAGATAGTAAAAACCCGTAATCATATGCTTGAAGGCCCATGTCCTTGATATGGGTAGAAAATGCATAAGGCGCCAAAATTTCAATGACTTCGTCAGGATCTTCCAAAAGGGAAATGTTATTTCCGAAATCCAAGGTTACACCGGCCCATTTATTGTCTATCCATTTTATGATTTCCACCAGTTCTTTTGCTCTCCAGTCCTTATGGTTTTCAATTGCCAATCTGACCTGATGCTTTTCGGCTATTTTGGCTGCAATTTTCAATGCATTTAAAGATTCTTCTTTAAAGCGGTCAAATTCCAACCGGCTTTTAAAGGTTTCGTAGCGCCTACCGCCAAGACAAACAGTCCTGAAAATACTCACCCCTGCTGATTTGGCGATTTCTATTTGCTTTTCAAATGTAGCCGAATCTTTTTCCAATCTTGGAAGCCCTATGCTCCCTTCAATAAACATCCCAAGCGCTTGGCTTTCTTGCCGAAGTTGTGATGCAAAATCTCTGTTCCAATTTTGCACACCAACCTGTATGCCCCCAGCTCCAAGGGTATGGCAATGTCCCAATAATTGAAGGGCATTCTGAAAACCTGGAAAGTTTTGGCTACTTACCGTGGAATTCCAACGCAGCCCATATGAATGAACCACGATTCCCATTTTACGTTTTGCCTCAGTTTTCCCCAAAATCTCCCCAGGGAAATTCATTGCCATAGAAAAAAGCCCTGCTTTAAGGATAAAATCCCTACGGCTTTGATCAAAAGGTTCAATGGATAGAGCTTTGGTTTTCATGGTCATTGGGGCGCTGGGTTTTCGATTCGCTTGATATGTTCATTCAGTTCTCCTGCTGTCCAGGGATATACCCGTCCTTGATTGGTATGGCGGGTAGTGCCCACCAACCTGCCGCTGACCGGGCCGGCCTGATTGCCCCATTCATTACGGATATAGGTGAGAATCGCTGCAATATTGCCATCGTCCATGGTGGAGTGGGAAGGCATGACAGGTAGAATTTCAGGGGCATCATATGTTTTACCGGCAATTTCCAAAGGCCCTTCCATACCGTGTAGGATGATCAGTGCCAAGCGGGTTTCATTATCAGTTACCCATTCTGAACCTGCCAAAGGAGGGCCCATGCGGTTCACTCCTTTACCATCTGAGCCATGACAGCCTGCGCAGCTCGCAAGGTATTTCTGTCTGCCCTGGGCAAACTGTTTCAAGGCGATCTCATCCAGGCTGACCGATGAAGCCATTAAGTTTGTCGGAGAATATCCTGGCCATTGAAACATCCGTTTAAGCATTTCTGCCTTATTATCACTTAAATTTTTTTCGGCGAGGTCAATGATCAAAGGTTTCCGCGGGTATTCCAACAAACCCAGATTTTGATTCTCTACTGCTTGAATGGCCAGGCTATTCAGTGCAATATTTACCTTCCAATCTTCATTGTCCTTGCTTTTTTCTACCCATTGGACCAATTCTCTGATTTCCTGTATATTTTTCTTTCTTATAACAGCGGAAAGGAGCATCTCTAATAAAATTTCTTTTTCTGGACTACCTTTTTCCCAGTTATCATTATTCCATAATTCCCTTGCCATGGAGAATTCCCTATCTTGAAGACCGCTCATCAGGGCATCTCTGATCAAAAGCTCCTCGCCATATTTTTCAAACAGGATTTCGGTTAAGGTTATTTGGCTGGCTTCGGGAAGTATGGAAGCACTCAAGGCCAACTGGAGTGCGCGTTTACGGGAAGCCTTAGGCGCTTCGTTCATGAGGAATACATGGAAGTTTTCCAAGATTTCTGGTTCTTCTAGGATTTTTAATTCTACCAATCGCAATGCATGATTTGCCAAAAGGGTGGAAGGGTCTGACATCAACCAAAGCAATAAATCGCTGGATAGCATTTCCATACCCTCTAAAGTCCACAGGGCATGCAATCTTCCCAATTCATTGGTCCCATCTTTGACCATAATCTCCAATGCTGGCACAAGGGATCGGTCTTGCCTTTCCACCAGCAGCCTTTGGGCCATGTCCCTATGCCATCCTATTGGATGTTGTAGCCTTTGAACCAAGTCTTCACTGCTTTCTTGAGAAAGTTGCGGAAAGGCGGATGGTTTCCATTTTTTGGGTACTATTCTCCAAATTCTTCCCATGTGTATGGGCAGAACCAGGTCTTTCTTCAAGGTTTGCTCCCTCAGGTAAGGAGTTACATAGGAGCCATGTTGGATCAATCCACGGTACATATCGGCCACGTAAAGCGCCCCATCAGGACCTACTGCCATATGAACCGGACGAAAGCGTTCATCTTTGGAGGCTAAAAACTCCCTTCCTGGATTAGGATCAAATGCTTCCAGGATTATCCCTGCTTCTTTTACTACATTCCTTTTCACCAAGTTACCCGCCGGCTCACAGACAAAAACATTTCCATAGTATTCCTCTGGGAACAAGTTGCTTCTAAATACGGTGGGGGAGCAGGCGGCTGTGAATTCCAGCAAGCGGCCTTCTTCATCCAGCGTGCCCGGGATGTAGCCCCTGTTCACAGCAAGGGTTGGCCTTATTGGATAAATTCTTCTATCAATTGTCAATCCATGGTCAATGCCAGAGGAGGATGTATGATTGGGATTTCTTCCCAGATAATTTGGAGGTACCAAATCCCCATGGAGCTGGGACCAGTTGTAGTTATAAATTAACCTTCCCTGGTCATCCTGGCTGATGCCGTATTGCCCTCTGGCTTCTGTGCTGTCCCTGATCCATTCTCCCTTTACCTGGCGGTAACGCAATTTGGATTTGGCACTGTAGTACCAGTTGTCAATATTCCTGAGCAACCCATTGTCTGAATGTTCAGGGATGCCATTGGCAGCATAAGTGGAGTCGAAAAGTTCTTTACGGTCAGCAATCAGATCCCCATTATCATCATAAGTGATCCACAAGGCATTGTTCTCAGCCACCAGAGCACCTCCCTTGATCAGCCCAAGGGCTCTTGGCATTATGAGGCTATCCAGATAGATAGTGCTTTTGTCCATTTGTCCATTCCCATTGGTATCTTCCAAAACATTGATTCTTCCCAGAGGTAATTTTTCTCCCTCCCCGTCAATATCCGGCATGAAGCTCCTCATTTCTATGACCCAAAGCCTGCCATCTTCATCAAAAGTGATAAAAATTGGATCCTGCACCAGGGGTTCGGAGACTACCAATTGTATTTCAAATCCCTGTTCAATTTGGAAAGTCTTCAATGCTTCTTGAGGACTTTTGGGAGGAGAAGGGGTATTTCCGTCAATGGGGCTTTCTGCTGTACAGGCGAAAAGCCATACAAGGGCTAGAAAGGGAAACAAAGACCTGGGTAGGTTCATCTTGGGCTTAAAGTAATAGGTTATAATGGGTAATATTTGCCGTGAATGAAGCATTTCATTTACAGTTGTCTATAAGTTGGCATTATTTATTTAAAAGCACAAAAAAGAATTACAGAAACGGCTAAATAATTGATTGACAAAAAAATATAGATAGGCTTTGAGAAAAGGGTAGGTGAAGCCAATGCATTATTCAACACTCATTATGTTATTTTTACAATAAGAAAACGCCTTTTGTGTAATCCTTAATGGATTGCTATTAAAAAGGTGTCTTTTTGTTTAGATTGAATAAGTTTTTTTTAAAAAATAAACCTAATAGCCATGGCAACAAACAGAAGAGAGTTTTTACAAAAAGTGGGACTTGGAGGGGCTGGCTTGGGTATGGCCGCAGCGATACCTTTGAAAGGTATCACCAATCCCGATAAGCATATAAATTCTTTTGATGAAGCTGATCAGTTTCTTCGAATAGGAGATGACATAGCCAATGCGGAGACTATTTATGGAAAAATCAGAGGTTATGAGCTAAATGGGATATACACCTTTCTTGGTGTTTCTTATGGGGCTGATACCACTGGGAAAAATAGATTTATGCCACCCCAAAGGCCAGAACCCTGGTCTGATGTAAAACATACGATTTGGTGGGGTAATTCTGCCCCTCAGATTATGGATAACCGTTATGCTAATGTCCATTATTCCTTTGCTGATCATTGGAACTATGATGATGTCAGCGAAGATTGCCTTAAACTCAATGTTTGGACTCCTGGAATAGCTGATGGTAAAAAGCGCCCAGTTTTGGTATGGCTCCATGGTGGAGGATTCACGAATGGCAATGCCATTGAACAGGATGGTTACCATGGGGAGAACCTGAGTAAGCAAGGGGATATTGTATTCGTATCCATCAATCACCGCTTGGGCCCGATGGGATTCACGGATCTATCAGGAGTAGGTGGTGAAAAATATAAAGCTTCAGGAAATGTGGGCATGTTGGATATTGTGGCTGCTTTGGACTGGGTGAAGGAAAATATTTCCAACTTTGGCGGAGATCCCGATAATCTGACCATCATCGGACAATCTGGAGGCGGCTCAAAAGTAACCGCTACCCTGGCTATGCCCATTGCTAAAGGCAAAGTACAGAAAGCTGTTGCCTTAAGCGGTTCCATGCTGAAAGGGATTGATCCCAATTATTCAAAGAAATTGGGCGAATATGTGATGAAGGAAGCAGGTCTTACTCCTGCGACTTTGGATAAATTGCAGGAAGTACCTTGGAGAACATACCTGGATATCTCCTACCGTGCTTTGGAAAAAATGAGGGAGGAAAGTACGGGCAGCTCCAGAACTGGATTTGCGCCAGTTGCCGATGGGGCTTATCTTCCATCTGGGGAATTTTTCTCAGGTCCGGACAGCGATGGATCCGATATTCCATTGATGATTTGTACCACTTTTCATGAATGGAACCCTACCAGGGCAAACCCTGAATTGGAGGCCATCAATTTTCAGGGTGTTATAGAGCAGATCAAGCCAAGATTCGGCAACCAATCTGAAAGTATAGTAAATGCATATCAAGCTAATTTTCCGGAGAAAAAACCTGCTGAAATCTGGTCTATGATTTTATCCAATAGGTTATCTGCTGTAAATACAGCCACCTTCAAATCCAAACAGAATGCACCGGTTTATATGGCCTGGTTTGGCTGGGAACCTAATTTATACAGTGGTAGGATGCGGGCCTTTCATTGCATAGATATCTGTTTTTGGTTTGCCAATACAGACAGAATGTACACCCATACGGGGGGAGGTAGTAGGCCAAGAAAACTTTCTGAAAAGATGTCAGATGCCTTGCTCGCCTTTATGCGTACTGGAAATCCCAATAATCCTCAGCTTCCTGATTGGCCAGCTTTTACGGTTGAAAATGGAGAAACCATGGTGTTGAATGATCGCTGCGGTGTGGAAAATGATCCAGATAGATCAGCCCGGCTGTCCCTCTCCTCCATCTGATTTCCAGGCTTTGCGGAGGAAGCGTAGCCAATTGCCAAACATGACCTTTTCAATGTCTTTAGCGGAGTAACCTCGCTTGGATAGCAGGGAAGGAATCTTTTGAAGATCTGCGATGGTGTCCAGATCATGGGGGCATTGCTCTTTTCCAAAAGCACCATCCAAATCTGAACCGATCCCAATATGATCTGCGTTGCCTGCAAGCTGACAGATATGGTCAAGGTGGTCAATCAGTTTTTCCAGGTTGCAGCCCATTTCCTTGGGTTGGGATTTGCCTCTTACCCAGTTTGGCACCATCATCCAGGCATCCATCGCTCCTCCAATTACTGCACCTCTTTCGATCAGCACTTTGAGCTGCTCATCGGAAAATTGGCGGTTGTGGTTGACCAAAGCCCTGCAATTGTTATGGCTGGCCCAAACATATCCATGAAAATGATCCATAGCCTGCCAGAAGGCATCATCGCATAGATGGGTGGCATCCAGGATGATATTGAGGCGCTCCATTTCCTTAAGCAACTCCAGACCCTTAGGCCCCATTTTTCCTGTGGCATCTGTGCCATTGGCATATCTTCCCGGGCCATAATGTGCAGGACCTAGAGCCCTAAGTCCATTTTCATGAGCCTTTTCCAGGTAATTGATATGAACAATAGAGTCAGCTCCTTCAAGCGACAAAATATAACCAATGGGTTTGGGGCCAAAAGGCAGTTCATTTAACCAGAGATGTAGGTGCTTTTCCAAGCTTTCGAGATCCTTGATCTGAACCATCTCCCCTGCATCTTCCATGGCCTTGTACCAGGCCAACTGCCCTTGGGTCTGTGCCCATGCCTGCTCCGGGGAATGCCAGCCCGGAAGTGGATTGTCTTTGTCAACAAAGCGGGCAATTTGTGTAGCCACCACCAGCCCTATATTTCCTTTTCTGAGTTCAGGCAAGGAAACAGTAGCCTTTCCCCTGTCGGGTTTGTCAACTAATCCCTTTTCCCGAAGATTGATCTCAGCAACAGGTTTTCTCAAGTCCCTGTTCCATTCCAGGGCATTCATACTCAGGTCTAAATGGGCGTCTATGGTGAACATTTTTTTTTCTTAAAACTAATGAAAATTTTTAATCATGGCTATTGAAAGGTTTTTAACCCCACCTTATCGGACTGGTAGGAACTTCGAAGTTATGGTGGGCATTTAGCTCATTTTCAATCCATCATCATTCATTTTCCCGACTCTACCTTCCAACTTCCGAAGTTATTAGCTTACCATTTGATTCTGTACAGGGACTTCAGACCTATAAAGATGATGCCAGCCGGACCTTAGCATCAACTTCCCACGCTGTCCTGTTCCCAAATAAGCCTTAAATGGTATGGCTATCTGAAGAGGAAAGCCCATACTTTGCCAGTTGAGACTTGGACCGGCTTCAACCCCGAGTGATAAGTGACTATTACCTTTTTGCGCAAATGCGTTTAAAGCAAAACCAAGGAATAAGACCAATAAAACAGTTATATTTTTAATTTTCTCGATATCCATAACTATAGAAACCGGAATGGTTCTTTAAATTTTCACCTAACCTGTACCGCATACTTAAGAAATGATTCAGCGAAGTACCTCTTTGTACAACCTTAAAGTCATGAATAATATCTGGTGCATTACTGACTGTATAACTGCCTTCATTTGTTACCATATCCCTGGTTCCAAGCATTCCTGAGAATCTGTAAGCTAGATGAAACCTTGATGTCAATTGATAACGTACTTCTACACCCAGCTCGGGTACTAAGGAGAAGCGGTTTATAACCCTACTTTCAAATTGCATTCCTATATTCGGGGCTGGCTGGGGGAAAACAGGAGTACCCGAGCCAAAATATCCAGTCCAATCCCTGCTATCAAATTGATAGAAGGAAATAATTCCTCCTGTAAGATGAAGGCTAAATCTTTAGTATGCTAATCCAGTATGATAAATGGCCCGAAGTGGGACTTGTAAAGTAGCAAATCCTCCACCTCCATTATCTCCATATCTGGAGAAAGACATAAAGCCGGGTTCATTGTAGAAAGCACTTACGGTGGTATTGAATGTGGTTCTGTACATTGCCAGTTCAAAATCCCATCTTTCACTATGATCATAAGTCAGTCCCAATCCTAAAGTGCCAGAGGGATGGAGATTTCGGAATAAATACCCTTGGGGATCCGTAAAATCGGCTTTTTCGTTTCTTACCCCGGCGTCAATGCCCAGGGAAAATTTTCCCTGGGCATGGGTTTTACAGAAAGCCGAAAAACCCATTATTATTATAGTATTGATAATGTTTTTCACTAGGTGGCTCATACCCTCTTAGGTGTTTTTAATTCCATATCAACTTCATCTTCTCCGTTTTCCGGGTTTCCAAATAAAAAAATCCCTGGTTCTAACTCATAAAAGGGGTCTTCTTCAAAATCATGGCTGGCATAGATGGCATCTATTTCCTCCGGGGTGGTGGATAATAAAAATTGTTCGACCCTATCCGTAAAGTAATCATGGTAAACCCAGGTACCAAATTCTGTATATCTGACTACTTTACCATCTATGATTACCTCTCTCTTTTCATTGACAATAGATGCCGTAAAGTCATCAGCGATGATTGGGTCTTCTTCAACGTCATCATCCTCCAATCTTAGCGGGAAGGGTTGGTTTTGGCCAATTCCTCGTTTTTTTGTCTTAGCGATACAAATTGACATTCAAACAACTGCAATTCTTCCGCTGGTTTTTCTATATTTTTTTCAACGAAATCAGAAAAACTGGCCAGGTTTTTAAAAGCAATTCTTCCCGTAGCATCCAGTTCCGGACTGAAGATTTTAGACTTCCAATCATCATCAACACCTATCATGTCAGGATTTTCAGCAAATTCCTGACGTGAAAACAATAAAATTGTTAGCAAAAACTTTATTTGTAAATTTTCCATCATTTTAAAAGTTTAAATGGTTGAAAATGTGACAAATAAAATCTACTAGTAATTTCGGAAACAATTTTTAGATTTTCAATAGTTGGCTTGAAATTATACGGATAACTCAAACATCGCCTCAATCTCCACGGGAATATTATCCGGAAGAGAACCCATGCCCACGGCACTTCTCACCCCAATGCCATTTTCCTCTCCCCAAACGGCAGCAAAGAGTTCACTGCAACCGTTGATCACATAGGGATGTCTTTCGAAATCTGCTGTTGCGTTGACCATGCCCAAGACCTTGATGACCCTTTTGACTTTATTGAGGGAGCCTATGTTGGCTTTTATTGTTGACAGCATGGCAAGCCCAACCTGCCTCGCAGCTAATTTTCCGGACTCGATATCCATATCTACTCCAATCCGTCCAATGATCAAAGTACCGTCTTCTTTTACGGTACCGTGACCGGAAAGGTAAAGGTATTTCCCATCTACCAAACAGGGTTTGTATACCCCAAGTGGTTTGGGAGCAGGTGGAAGGGTAAGGCCTAAGGCTTCGAAATTTTCTTCAGCTGTTTTCATATTTTTTTATTTAAATAAATATATCCAATACCAATACTCCCAGCAAGCCCACCACCGCGACAATGGTTTCCATCAAGGACCAGGATTTGAGGGTATCTTTTACGGAAAGGTTGAAATATTCTTTATATAACCAAAACCCTCCATCATTAAAATGGGAGAACATCAGGCTCCCCGCACCGATGGAGAGCACCAGGAGATTGGGATCTACCTGCCCCATGCCCACCATGGGCGCGATGATGCCGGCCGTGGTCAGTCCGGCAACTGTGGCAGAACCAACTGCTACCCGTATAATGGCAGTAATGGTCCATGCCAGGATAAGGGGGTGGACATCCCAGCCCTGCAGGGCATCGGCAATTTCTATACTTACTCCTGAGGCCATCAGCACTTCTTTCAGTGCCCCAGCTCCGGCAATAATGAGCAGGATCATGGCGATGTCTTTGGTAGCAATGACATAGATGTCCATAAGTTGTTCCGTTTTGAATTTCATCTGTATACCAAGGGTGTAAGAAGCCAATAAAAGGGAGATAAGCATCACCATTCCTGGATCACCTATGAATTGGATATAAGGATAAAAGACATGCTCTTCAGCTAGCTGGAAGTTGAGGATCGTCGTGCCAATCAGTAGAAAAACTGGGAAAAGTGCCGAAAAAAAGCTATTTAAGGCACCGGGAAGTTCACTTTCTTCCTTTGGTTTCGCCTGAAAAGTGGCCAAAGGTTTGGCATCGATTTTTTTCAGAAATTTAGCAAAAAAGGGTCCTGCAATAATAATGGTCGGAACTGCGATAAATAATCCGTAAACCAAGGTTAATCCCATATTAGCATCAAACTGGGCAACCAATGCCGCAGGGGAAGGATGGGGAGGAAGGAATCCATGTGTTACCGAAAGTGCAGCCAAAAGTGGCATGCCCACATAGACGGCGGGTAGTTTGTACCTATAAGAAACCGTGAATACCAAAGGGACCAAGAGTACAAAGCCTACATTGTAAAAAAGGGGAATACCCACCACTAAGCCTGTCAGCATCATGGCCCAGGTTACGTTTTTTACACCAAAAATACCCATTAGGACATCGGATATCCTTTGTGCTGCCCCACTTTCAGCGACCAATTTTCCCAACATGGCGCCCATTACAATAATGATGACAAGGTCACCCAATAAGGAGCCTATGCCTTTTTGGATAGAGCCAGCCAGTTGCCCTATTGGAATACCCAATAAAATTCCTGCAAGGATGGAAGCAATTAAAAAAGCAATGAACGGATTGAATTTCAGCCAGGTGATCAGCAGGATCAAAACCGCTATACTGATCAAAAGAAACAGAAAGGTCATAGGTCAGGTTTGGGTTGAAATGACAATTTAAAAAAGATATTGGAAAGCTTTTGGCATGTACGCAATTCAATTTGACAAACGGGTGATATTTACCGCTTGATCAAAAGTTTTTCGGTAACCGAGCGGCTTCCATCACTGAATTGCAGGAGATATACACCATCCGGGAGTTTTTCTATATTTTCTTCAAGTAGGGAAAGAGGGATCGTGCTGATGATATTTCCTTTTGCTGATAATAAAGTTACCATTGTTTGCATGGAATTCCAGTCTGAAGGAAATTGGATTTGTAGGCCTCCTCCCTGATAAGGGTTAGGCCAAATCTTCAAGTCCCTGGAAAGTGGGAGCTCCCAGCCCTTCAACCTGAATACCCTACCATGACTGCGGTTTCCGCTTTGATCCACCTGTTCTATCTGAAAGTAAACGAATTCTACCGTAAATTTTTCACTGTATTCAAAATGGTATTGTTGTACCTCTTGACTTTCTCCTTTTGAATCGACCTCAGCAATTACTTCAAAGTCAAAAATATTCCCCTTGGAACGGAGGATTCGGAATTTTTGGTTTTTCTTTTCAGCAGCTGTACTCCAGGTTATTCTAACTGTTCCATTTTCCCATTGGGCCTCCTCTTCCAGCCAGGTTACTGGCAATACGGAGAGTACTCGGTAACTGCCCACGGTAAAAGTATTGCCATCTAATTCTGAAAACTCCAAGTTTCTCCTTGCCCATAACCATCCAGGGTCAAGCCCAAGAAGATGCGTACCAGGTGCCGGGACTCCATTCCCTACAATCCTGATATCATCCACCTGATCTACAATCAGGTTTTCAGCAGAAATGCGCATTTCTAAAGGGGAGGGCGAAGAATTACTGCTGAAAATTTCGAAATAGCTATTCAGCTGATAAAGTATAGGCGTTCCATCAAGATCGTTGAAATCAGGATCCCAATCCGCACCTGGTACCTCAAAAAAACGAACTTGCAAATTTCCTCCCGGACTGTTTCCCAAGAGCTGCAGCATCCGGATACCTCCTTGGAAGAAATCCTCAAACGGCAAACTTGCATTGGAAGGATTCAAAACCAAGGGCAGGTTTAAATAGTGAAAACTTTCCAAATTCAGCCAAGATCCTCCCTCGTAGATTAATTCACCGGTGCCAGTACTGTTGATGATAAGGTCGTAACCATTAAAGTTAAGCTGACCGGAGCGCATGAGCATGGAGCCCCCGATGGAAAAATCACTATCCAGGAGGATGCTTCCAGAAGCTTTGTTGATTTCCACTTCCCTAACTGTGGTTGTCCAACCCAATATTTGCTGAATGCCTGTACCATTAAAGGTCAATTTTGTAGGAGCATCCCAAATGATCCCTGAAGCTTCCTGAACCAGGTTTCCGGTAATACGGATTTCATCCTGCAGATTTTTCTCAGAGGCTCCCCTGAAGGCAAGGTGGTGGTAGTCAGTCGGTATCTGAGATCCTGGAAATGTGGTTTCTATCATATTTTGAGTTCCTGCAGCTGCCTGATAACTGACCGTTCCCTCTAAAATTACAATAGCAGCATCCATCAGGGGAGCGTTTCCTCTTAATATCAAGTTTCCCCCTCCCTTTAAATGAAAAAGCTGGGCTGGGATGGTATTGGATCTCCTAAGGATGGGCTCGAGTGGGGCAGTACAATCAGAAATCAGGGTTGCACCAGGTTCTACGAGCAATTGCCCATATGGGCCTACTCCATTAAAAACAGCTTTGTTATTAAAGGAAAAGGTAGAGCAGGCCGGTATACCCATGGTATTGACTGTTTGGATCACTGTGCCGGATTGAATGATAAAAGAGTTGGCTTTAAAAGCAGAGTTGACCGTGAGGGTTTCCCCCGGTAGTGGATCAAAAACCACCGTATAGCGGCTATTGGTGGTATTGGCACTCCAAGAGGCTCGGTCTACTACCGTCCTTGATGATCCTTTAAATACAATTTTCCCAGTTTCCGGGTATATCCAATCTCCCAGGGCACTGCTTACATTGTTGAGAAAAAATAACCCTCCTTCTTTTCTCATAGCCCTCAAGGAACCATATACCTGAAGTTCGAAATTTTGTAGATTCAGCTTTGGGCCAGGGTCGGCAGCACTAAAAAGATAAAGGTGGTTTACTTCTTCGTCACCGGTTAGCCTAAGCTCATTTCCCTGATCAATAAAGACATTGTTGCTTGCATCTGGTTTTTGCACTGCTGCAAGCCAAAATGTTCCGTTCCAAACTTCCCAATTGGCAGGATCCTCAAAATCCCCAGAGGCAATACTCCTGTAATCTCCGGCCTCTAAAGGGATCTGTCCAAGGCATAGGAAAGAGAATATTCTTGCATTCCAGTAAAAAAATGCAAGAATCCAGTAAATTCGTGCCGATCGAAGTATACCTGACATTCCTTTTTCGTTTTAAAAATTGATCCAAGAAAAAGTTGCTTAGCTTAATAAAATTAATCTTATGCGCTCCCTTTTGAAAAAATTGCTCCTCATTTATCCGTTTATTTATCCGGTTATTTTTATGTCTTATGCTCAGGACTATCAGATCAGCTTACTGACCTGTGATCCCGGTGAAGAATTGTATTCCGCTTTTGGGCACAGTGCCATCCGGGTTTTGGATAAAGAGAGCAATGAGGATTTGGTGTTCAACTACGGTACTTTTGATTTCAATACGCCATTTTTTTATGTAAAATTTACCCAAAGGACATTGGATTATATGCTATCAGTAAGCAGTTATGAAAGGTTTTTATATGAATACAATTACTACGAGCGCGGGATAAGGGAACAGGTTTTGGATCTGAATCAGGAGCAGGCGCAAAAAGTAGTAACATTTTTGAAAATCAATTACCTGCCTGAAAACAGATTTTACAGGTATGATTTTTTTTATGACAACTGTGCAACACGTATCCGGGATGTGTTTGAATCAGTTTTGGGCAGGCAATTGGATTGGAATGAGGAGTCCGATCCTCCGCGTAAAACTTTCAGGAACCTAATTGATGAATATGTATACCCATTGCCTTGGGCAGATTTTGGTATAGATTTGGCACTGGGCTCAGTGATTGATGTTTATGCCTCTGAGCGGGAGAAACAGTTTTTGCCAGATTATATGGAAGCGGCTTTTGCAAGGGCAAAAATAGTGGGTGATGGCCCTACTAGACCCTTGGTGAAGTCGGATCATGTGGTATTGCAGTTTGAAGAAAGGGATGCTGGTATGGATTTTTTCAACCCCTACATTGTTTGGTGGCTCCTAGCCATAGGTGCGATGGTTTTGACCTATGTGGGATCCAAAAAAGCAAGACTGTTCAAGGGTTTTGATATCGTATTCTTCAGTGTTTTGGGGTTATTGGGGCTGTTGATCCTTGGACTTTGGTTTTTCACTTTTCACTCCCAGACCAAGTACAATTGGAATATCATTTGGGCTTTTCCAGGACATTTGCTAATGGCTATTGCCATGCTGAGAAATATCATGCGGCCTTGGTTGAAGAAGTATTACCTCTTTGCACTGATCATGGCCAATCTTGCTTTGGTATTCTGGCTATTTGGAGTTCAATCTTTCCATCCAAGCATCATTCCGATTTTATTGGTTGTGATTTTACGTACCAATTTTCTTTATTACAATTGGGAGAAATACCAGGCCACGCACAGGCTTAATTGAGGGAGGTAAAACTATTTGCCCCCATTAACTTGTTATGTTTAGCTAAGAGAGGCACAGTATGGATTTTAAACTTGTATCAGAATATCAGCCCACGGGGGATCAACCCCAGGCCATTTCCCAATTGGTTGAAGGGGTAAACGCAGGAGATCCCAGCCAGGTTTTGTTGGGGGTAACCGGATCTGGAAAGACTTTTACCATAGCCAATGTAATCCAGCAAGTACAAAAACCCACTTTGGTATTGAGTCATAACAAGACTCTTGCTGCCCAGCTATATGGGGAATTCAAGCAGTTTTTCCCGGAAAATGCGGTGGAATATTTCATTTCTTACTATGATTATTACCAACCTGAAGCCTTTATTCCTACCTCAGGAACCTACATAGAAAAAGATCTTTCCATAAATGATGAAATCGAGAAGCTTCGACTGAGTGCAACCTCTGCTCTCTTGTCAGGAAGAAGGGATGTAATTGTGGTGGCTTCGGTATCCTGTATTTATGGTATTGGTAATCCGGAGGAATTTGGTAAAAATGTGATCCGGCTACAGGAGGGAGACAGGATTCCCAGGAATCAGTTGTTGTTCAAATTGGTCGATATCTTATACAGCAGGACCAATAATGACCTTTCTCACGGGACATTCCGGGTGAAAGGGGATACAGTTGATATATTTGTTGCTTATGCTGATTTTGCTTTTAGGATTTATTTTTGGGGGGATGAAATAGAAGCCATTCAAAGAATAGATCCGGGCACGGGGAAAAAGATTTCCGATGAGAGGATCATTTCCATTTTTCCCGCAAATTTATTTGTTACCGGTAGAGATGTTATTGACACGGCCATTCATGAAATCCAGGATGACCTGATGGCCCAGGTTTCTTTTTTTGAAAAGGACATGAAGCTTATAGAAGCCAAACGCCTTAGAGAGCGCACTGAATTTGACCTGGAAATGATCAGGGAGTTGGGTTACTGCTCAGGGGTGGAAAATTATTCCCGATATTTTGATAGGAGGAATCCGGGGACCCGGCCTTTCTGTTTGCTGGATTATTTTCCGGATGATTATTTGATGGTCATTGATGAAAGCCACGTCACCTTGCCACAGGTTCGCGGTATGTGGGGAGGGGACAGGGCCAGGAAGGTGAATTTAGTGGATTATGGTTTCCGCTTGCCTTCTGCTTTGGACAACAGGCCTTTGAATTTTGATGAATTCGAAAGCCTGATCAACCAGGTAGTATATGTGAGTGCAACACCGGCAGATTATGAACTGAACAAGACAGAAGGGGTGGTTGTAGAGCAGATTATCCGGCCAACAGGCTTGTTGGATCCTTTGATAGAGGTACGGCCAAGTGCCAATCAGATTGATGATCTTCTCGAGGAAATCGATGAGACGGTTAAATCCGGAGATCGCGTATTGGTGACTACACTGACCAAAAGAATGGCAGAGGAGCTTCAGAAGTACCTGGAGAGGGCAGGGGTAAAAAGTCGTTATATTCATTCTGAGGTAAAACCATTGGATCGGGTAGAAATATTGAGAGAGCTGAGACTAGGAGTATTTGATGTTTTGGTTGGAGTAAACCTGTTGCGGGAGGGTTTGGATTTACCTGAGGTTTCCTTGGTAGCGATTCTGGATGCCGATAAGGAAGGATTCCTGAGAAATGAGCGCAGTTTGGTCCAAACCATTGGCCGTGCAGCCAGGAATGAAAATGGGAGGGTTATTATGTATGCTGACAAGGTTACAGCATCCATGCATATGGCCATTGATGAGACCAAAAGGAGAAGAGGGATTCAGATGGCATACAATGAGGCTAATGGCATTGTTCCAACTACCGTGCGGAAATCCATGGAAAAAATTCTGGGTCAGACAAAAGTGGCGGACTCCAAGAAGAATGCCAAGGTATATCAAGAGGCTTATGAGAATGCCGAAACAACCATAGCTGCGGATCCTGTTGTACAGTATTTGAGTAAGGATAAATTGGAAAAATTGATTGTCCAGACGCAAAAGCAAATGGAGAAGGCCGCAAAAGAACTGAATTTTATGGAAGCTGCAAGGCTTAGGGATGAATGGCAAGGATTGAAGAACAGATTGGCGGAACTCAGTAGACTTTCTTAATAGAAAATCATGACACTCCATGAAATACATAAAATAGCCCAACAAGGAGAGGGTCTGAACACAGAGTTCAAAAAAAAGGCCGCTTTTCCTGAAAAGATAGTCAGGGAAATTATCGCCTTGGCCAATACCAATGGGGGTTATTTATTGATTGGGGTAGATGATGACGGTTCTGTAAGTGGACAGCGGTTTATTGAAGAGGAAGTTTTTGTCATGGAGCGGGCCATTGAGAGATTGATTTTACCCAAACTCGCTTATGAAGTAGAGGTTGTCAAACTCAATCCCAAAAAAGGAGTGGCTGCTTTCCATATTCCCCATTCTTCAGAAAGACCCCATTACGTATTCGAAAATAACAGGAAAAAGGCTTTTGTGAGGGTTGCTGATAGATCCATTCAGGCCAGTAGGGAAGTCTGGGAGGTTTTAAAAAGAGGAAAGTATTCAAAGGATGTAGGCTTTACTTATGGCGATAAGGAAAATGTACTGATGAAGGCCCTAGCGGAGAAGGATCGGATTACCTTAAAGGAATTCCAGCAAATGGCCAAATTACCAAGATTTTTGGCCAGCAAAACTTTGGTACGTTTGGTTTTGGCCAATGTAATCCAGATCATTCCTCAGGAAAAAGAGGATTTTTACCAGGCTAAAGAGTCATAAAGGCAGGGATAAGCCAAACCTTTCATTGAACCCGGCAACACCCTGTATACCGCCGGTATGCAGGAGCAGGATTTTGGATCCTTTTGGGAAATATTTTTTTTGGACAAGCTTCAGCACGCCATAGGCCATTTTTCCAGTATATATGGGTTCCAAAGGAATTTGAAAAGTAAGGTAAAACCAGCGTATAAAATCCAAAAGTTCTGCTGTGTGTTTACCATAACCTCCAAAATGATAATTGTTTAGGATTTTGGTTTTACCATGGGTTTCAATTTGAAATTTTTTCAGCTGCCCGTCGATTTCCTGATGGATGAAGCTGCCTTTAAGTGCTGAAAATCCCAGTAATTCCTGATGGTGAAGGAGGCTGTTGGCCAATCCGAGAAAAGTACCCCCAGTGCCTAAAGGGGTACATATATGGGAGAAATCCTTATCTTCATTACTTAGGATTTCTGAGGTACCTTTGATAGCCAAATAGTTGGTCCCACCTTCAGGGATGAGGTAAAAATTGCCATAAATTTCCCGAAGTTCATCGATGAATTTAGGGCTTTCTTTGTCTCTATAGGCACTTCGGCTGATATAATGAAGACTCATTCCTTTTTCTTTTGCTGCATTAAGCGTGGGATTGATGGGAAAGGTCTCTTCGCCTCTGATCACGCCAACCGTTTGAAATCCTTCTTGTTCAGCAGCAGCTGCCGTGGCATAAATATGGTTAGAATAGGCCCCTCCAAATGTCAACAGCTTGTTTTTTCCTTCCTTTTTTGCCTGTTCAAGGTTGTACTTGAGTTTGAAAAATTTATTACCGGAAGCAAGCGGGTGAATCTGATCCAGGCGTTTGATGGCAAGCTGCACTCCCTGAATTTCCCATAATTCATAAGAGAGCTTTTCCACGGATATCTGATTGGGGATGAGCATATATTCCTTCTATTGTTATACAAATATCAAAAACTTTGGCAAATGCCCTTATTTTTGTGTTATGGTATCAGATTTGGAAAATGGCAATTTTGAAGAAGAGGAAGAAATAGAGCTTTTCGAACATTTTAGCTTTACAGTAGATAAAGGGCAGACATTGACAAGGATCGATAAGTTCCTGACCGATAAAGTAGCCAATGCTACCCGAAATAAAGTCCAGCAAAGTATAGATTCGGGGAATGTACTGGTCAATGGTAAACCCACCAAATCAAACTATAAGATCAAGCCCTTTGATGAAATCAAGATATTTCTAGAAAAGCCTGTCAGAAATACAGAAGTATTGGCTGAACCCATTCCTTTGGATATTGTCTATGAAGATGATTACCTCATGGTTTTGAATAAGCCAGCCGGGATGGTAGTTCATCCCGCCCATGGCAACTGGACCGGAACATTGGTAAATGGACTGGTGTATTATTTCAATCAGTTGCCCACCTTACCAGGAAATTCAGGAAGGCCTGGGCTGGTCCATCGCATTGATAAGGATACCTCTGGTTTGTTGGTGGTAGCCAAATCGGAGATAGCCATGACTGATCTTGCTAACCAATTTTTTCACCATCAAATAGAGCGCACCTATATTGCCATGGTATGGGGAGAGCCATCCGAGGATAAAGGGACCATTGTGGCTCATGTGGGAAGGAGTGCCAAAGACCGAAAGGTAATGGATGCTTTTCCTGATGGTTCCTACGGGAAGCATGCTGTTACCCATTGGAAAGTTCTCAAAAGGTTGCGCTACGTCAGTTTGTTACAATGTAACCTCGAAACAGGAAGGACCCATCAGATAAGGGCACACATGAAATTCATGGGACATCCCCTGTTCAACGATGCCATGTATGGTGGAGATAAAATCCGCAAGGGAACCCAATTTGCAAAATATAAAACCTTTGTTCACAATTGTTTTCAAATCATGCCCAGGCAGGCTTTGCATGCCATGTCCTTGGGTTTTATTCATCCAATCAGTAAAGAAAAGATTTTCTTTGAAACGCCATTACCCGAAGATTTTGCATCTGTCCTTGAAAAATGGGAGAATTATGTCAACTTCGAAAAGTGAAATCATTAAAAAAGGATATCTTTTGCTGTAAAAAATCAATTTATAGCAGGGCAAAAATTGCATTTTTCTCATAAAATAAGGCGGAAACCAAAAAACCATTATCAAGTTTTCAAAACAGGACTTTCCGCAATCGATTTTGATTTTCGATAATTGAATTATTTCTTCTAAAATTAAAAATACTGTAAAAAATACACTTAAATTTTATAAAGTTTTTAAAATCTGACTTTTAGGTTTAAATTTGAACAATTAATAACAAAAGATTGTATATAGGTAGTGTAGGATTAAAAATCAGGAAAGCTAAGCTATGAAGGTTCGAATCCTTCTCCTACAACTGGTTATTTTGGGTTTATTGTTAATTGACTAAGCTGTGAAATTTTGTTTCACAGCTTTTTTTATGTCCAGTGCTATCCTGTATCATAGGGATTGAATCAATAAATCTGAAATGGTAAGTGAAAAATTTGTTCATCAAAACTAAGAAAAATCGATTGCGAAATTTTTAATGATAACCTAAAAATCTGGACATCTATTTTTTAAAATACAATTAAAATAGTATTTTTATAAAAAATATGTAAAAAAAATACCAATTGTTTAAAAAAATTTTAAAAAATGAATCCCTTTATTAATTTTGACCTGTCTTAAACGCAAGGCGCATGACATAATGTAGGATGTTGAAACTGGCAGACAAGCCCTCCTGTCTCGGGGGTGGAGATCCGGGGATAAAGCGCACCAAGAGCTCTGGTGTTGCCTAACTGCTCCGTGGAGGTTCGAATCCTTCTCCTACAGCAAATAATTGGCTTAAAATTAGTCAAAAAGGCAAATTGTTACGTTCAATACAGGGATGTTACAGTTTGCTTTTTTTGTTATGATCAAATTCAAGTTCAGGATTTAGGTTTTTTCCATGTCATTTGTATTACTTTTACTTACTGTATAGTTAACTTGATGGAAGAAAATAAGAAGGAGCTAGCCCAAATCAAATGGCATCAGAAACGAATTATTAGGTTTCTGGGAGGGATTTTATTGCTCTTACTTTTTTTCCAGGCGGTTTTTTATTTTGGATCGGACCTTTTGCTAAGAAATTATTTGAAGGAAAAAGTAAGGGTAGCCTCGGAGGATAAATATGAAATAGATTTTGACAGAGTACGGATTTTATTTCTCCAGAGGGGTTTTTCTTTTCAGGGTCTTAGTATCAGACCTCTGGATGAAACCATTGCCTCCCTGGATAATATTGCCTATTACAGCATTGAAGTTCCCTATATCTCTATCACAGGGATCAATTATCTGTTTTTGAAAAAAGAGATTTTGCTAGGTAAGGTTAAGCTTTCCTCTCCTTCCATAGATTTCCGGTTAAAATATGAGGATGAGGAATTGGAGGATATAGAAGGTGATTCTCCTTTAGAAATTCTTCAGGATGAAATCAAAAAGTCTTTTCTGCAATCGCAGATCAGTGAAATAAGGATCAATGAACTTGATATTGACAATGCAGATTTATTGATCAAGAATTTCATTGCCCAAAGGAGCATTAAGGCAGAAAACTCCAGTCTCAAAGTAAGGGATATTCAGCTTCTTAATGACAGGGATCCTGCTACCCCTTTCAATGCGGAGGGATTTTATTTTGAAATTGAAAATTTTGAACTGCTTCTTGCGGACAGTGTTCACCTTATCCGGGCGGGAGAGTTGCAGGTTTCTTCACTAGAACAATACATTAGGGCCCAAAATCTTTCAATTGAACCTGATTTCTCCAAGTTATCGGAAACATATTTTCAGGCGAGCCTAGAGAATTTGCTGCTCAGTGATGCGGACATCAACAAGGTTTTTTATACTTCTGAAGTGGAAGTGGGCAAGCTTATGCTCCAAAAGCCTAAATTTGAACTTTTTGTAGGGAAGGGGAGGATTAAAGAGATTGATGAAGAAGATGTTGGAACTTTTGATTTCTACGACCTTATCGATGGGATATTGGCATCAATTCAAATTGATCAATTCGATATTGAAGGGGGAGAATTTGTGCAAAGGAATGTGGCAGAACCGGATCAGTTTAGGATCAGGGCAGAGAGAATTGATTTCAACATGTCTGATTTTTATGTAGGACCTGATGTTTCCAAAAGGGCAAACAGATTTTTCTACGCCGATCAGGCCAAAGTCGAGCTTTATACAGTGGACTTATTTCTTGCAGATAGCCTTCATCAGATCAGAGGAGAATTTGTGAGTTTATCCTCCTTGGAGGATAAAATTAGAATTGAAGGATTTAAGCTATCCCCCATAACAGAGACAGATACGTTACGTGGGGTCACTTTGGTAGAGATTGATGTGCCCCAATTGAGTATTACGGAGGCAAATCTGAAAAAAATCTACAATGAGGGCGTAATAGATGTGAGCGAAATCAAAGTAGAAAATCCTGAGATTCTCCTAAAAGATGTACAGGGTAAAAGCGGTGAAGATCCTGGCTTTGATTTCCCTGCTTTTTATGCGGAATACCTTGATGGGATTTACGTTAAAAAATTTGAGATTGAAGAAGGATCTTTGACCGTGGATAACCGCCTACGTATCCGTCAGGACAGCTTGTCTTTTGGAAAAGTCAACTTGATCCTTGAGAATTTTGCGATTGATAGACAGACGGAAACTTCGGATACAAAAAGTTTTTTCTGGGCTGAAAATCTGCAGCTTGATCTTCAGGAATATGCATTGAAGTTATCAGATAACCTTCATGTTTTCAAAGCAGACCGGGTTTACCTGAATACCAAGACCTCAGAGGTAAGTATTGATGGCTTCACCATCAAACCCTTTAATCCTGGTCAGATCCAAAGTATTCTGGACCGCTATGGGCGCACCACCACGCTGGATATTTTTGTCCCGAGGTTTACTGCAAGAGGAGTGGATATCAAACAGGCTTATTTTGATGAAAAGCTCAAGGTTTCAAGTATCAGTGTTCCTTCACCCAAAATAAACATTATAAGGCATAAGGCCGCAACAACGGATGATACGGAAGAAAGCACTGATCAAAGAGAAATATTGGATCTTTTAACCAGTTACTTTAAAGAAGTTCAGATTGGCTCATTGAACCTTCAAAAGGGTACTTTAAATTATGAAAACTATGTTAGGGAAAGGTTGCGTACTTTTTCTGAGGATAATGTTTCCATTGCAGTCAAAAACTTTTATATCAGTGCGGATACGGATCCTGAAAACTTAAAATTTTTATTTTCCGAAGAAGTAGACCTTAACCTAAACAACTATGTATTCAACATAGCTGATGGTAAATACAATATCCTGGCAGATCGCATCAACTTCAATACTGCAAGAGAGGAAATATTGGCAACAAATGTGAGGTTAAATCCAAGACTTGACTTTCAGGATAAAACCAGTGTTACTGCCATCATACCAGAGATGTCTTTCCGAGGAGTGGACCTTGAAGCGTTTTTGTTTGACAACACCCTGACTTTGGAAAAGGTAAGGCTTTCAGAGTCTTCGGTGCAGGTACTTATCAATAAGGACATAGCGCCGCAAGACAGGGAGTCGGTAAGACAAAGCAGGGATAGAAATTTACCCAAAACCATAGATATAGTGAATATCGACACCATTCAAGCAGACAAGGCACAATTCACCCTTTCATTTAAAGAAGAGGGCCAGGAAATGGAGCTGATAAATACTGGTGTGGA
>NZ_SLAP01000038.1 GCF_007126775.1 Cecembia sp.
GGCAACAACCTCCATACTGATGTGCCATTGATGGCTTCCCATTGAATATAGACCAGTACAACATCTGATGGTTCAATTGCTGGATTGAATTCAAAATCTACAAAATAATCATTTTGTGGCGTGAAATTGACATCAGCCTCGAATACTTCCCCTAGCAAGACCAATCCAGCCTGCCCTTGAGGACCTTGAGGTCCTGGAATTCCTGGAGGTCCCGGAGGTCCTTCACAAGCCTGGAAAAACACCATTATCCCAAGCAAGAAAACTAACAATGATCTGTTCATATGTCAAATCTAAATTAAAGATTAAATAAATAACGAAGAAAACCTTTTAAATGTTGAATTTCTTCTTTTTTCTTTTTACAATCCAAAATTATACCAAAAATTATTCTTCATCAAGCTGATAAATGCCAATAACCCTAATGGATTCAGGACCAAGGATTTGGTCGATAAATAAATTGGGCTCCGGAAGTTGATTTTTTATTGCAAAATCTTTGATCTTTGTTTTTACCTTTTTAGGTCCAGGCATCACCCATCTGTTGGCATTGATTTCTGCAACCACAGCACTGGATGCATCTAAACTCAAAATTGCCTTATCTTTTTCTGCCGTAAAGAGGAATTTTTTCTCTATCCCTATGAATACCTCCAAGGTATCTAGCTTTCCTGCGGGCTCGACTTGGTAAATTGTATGAATTACTGCTCCCTCATGTGATTTTTGAAGTCTTTCCATTTCCAAAAAAGACTGCCTGAGCAAATCATTCTGTGGGGTGCCTTTGTATTGTATTCCTACCAGTTCAATATTGCCATAGTCCTTTTTAAAGACAAGAATTTCATTAAATCCTCCTAACAAATAAAAGAGATAAAGGCTTGCGCCCAGGACAAACATCAGAATAATGCCTATAGCTGTCTTTTTCATCTCTAAAATAAATACCTGACACCAATTGCACCCTGTAATCTTAGATGACCAAAGCGGTCAAGTAGCTCTACAAATAAGCCAATTTCAGTAAAAACGCTGATAGGCAATTCATCAAAGTAATATTCTCCACCTGCGAATATTTCAGGCCCAAAGTCCACATTCCTTCTATTGTCCCGAAGTACTAGACTACTGATGGAAGAATCTGTAAAAGCATAATCTACCCTAGCCGAACGCAATTGTGCACCTAGCCCTACATATCCCAATAGATAACCGATATCTATATTCAGTTCATCACTTAGGTCTTCATGGTAAATACCCCTAACGTTAAAAGAAAGCACATTACCCACGCTATGACCTGCATAAAAAGCGTTGGCACTGGGCCTATTGTTATCAAAGGATCTTCTATAATATGCGGCACTGTTTGCCCCAGCTCTTCCAAACAACCCCTCTATAGCAAAATTGTCATCGAGAAACTTTTTATATGTTATTGAGAAGGGTTCTCCAAGTCTGAGACCAATGCCGTCCTCTTGCGCTATGGCGGTTATTGGCAGGAAGGCCAATAGCAGTACGATAATTTTTTTCACTTTTTTTGGTTTAGTTTTCGGTTATTATGGCACAAAAATAAGGCCTGTTCCCAATTCTTTAGCGCACATTCCTGAAAAAAGGAAGCTTAAATTAAAGTTTTTTTAGATGGCCATAGATTTCAGCTGCATCTGATGCAATTGTGCGTAGTATCCTCCTTTTTCCAATAAGAATTCATGGGTGCCCACCTCTTTGATCTCACCTTGGTGCAGCACAATGATTTTATTCGCTTTTTGTATTGTAGATAATCTGTGGGCAATTACTATGGAGGTCCTCCCTTTCATCATCTTTTCGATGGCTTTTTGGATCATCTCTTCTGTTTCTGTATCTACAGAAGAAGTGGCTTCATCTAAAATAATCACTTCGGGATTATAAACCATGGCCCTGACAAAGGATATCAACTGCCTTTGCCCCACGGAAAGTGTCGCTCCCCTTTCTTTAACATTATAGTCCAAGCCTCCAGGAAGCCGCTCTATGAATTTCTTGGCTCCCACCAATTTGGCTGCATGCATAACCTCTTCCCTGCTTATGTCCGGATTCCCCAGTGTAATGTTGTAATAAATGGTATCAGAAAAAAGGAAAACATCCTGCAGGACCACACCAATGTGTTTTCTGAGTGTGTCAAGTTCATAATCCCTGATGTCTGTGCCATCTAACCTGATTATTCCCTTATTGATTTCGTAGAACCTGCTGATAAGGTTGATGATTGAGGATTTTCCTGCGCCGGTTGCCCCCACCAGGGCAATGGTTTCCCCATGCTTTACTTCAAAATTGATGTCTTTTAGCACCCACTCTTCATCATTGTATGCAAACCATACTTTTTCCAAGGAGATATTTCCCCTGACTTTTTCGGGATTCAATGCCCCATCATTGGGGATTTGTTCTTCACTCTCTAAAAGTTTGAAAATTCGGGAGGAACTCACTACTCCCAGTTGTAAGGTGTTGAAACGATCAGCTATCATCCGAATAGGCCTGAAAAAAAGCTGTAAATACATGATAAAAGATATCAATACACCGACTTTGATCTCTGAATCAAAAACCCCAGTTGCCCCATACCAAACCACCAAACCTATACCGATGGCTTGAATGATTTCTGCTACTGGAAAATAAATGGAATAATACAGTACGGACTTGACATGTGCTTTTCTATGCTCTCTGTTGATTTCTTTGAATTTTTCCAATTCCCGGTCTTCTCTATTGAAAATCTGTACGATGTTCATACCGGTAATATGCTCTTGAAGGAAAGAGTTCAGGTTAGATACGGCATTTCTCACCTCATTAAAGGCTACCTTAATTTTTTCCTTAAATATATAAGTGGATATGATCAGAAGAGGGAGCGTACACAAACTCACCAAGGTCAATTTCCAATCGATATAAAACATGACCGTGAGTATTGTGATCAATTGTAAAAGATCACCGATAATCGCTGCCAATCCTTCACTGAAAACATCTGCCAACGTCTCTATATCCGAAATATTTCTGGTAACCAATCTTCCAATAGGTGTATTGTCAAAAAATTTCAAGCGCATTTTTAAGAGATGGCGGTAAAGTTTGATCCGTATGTCTTTGATGATGACCTGACCTATCCATCCGGATAAGTACGTGTGAGCGAACTGCACCACAGCTTGTAAGAGCATAAGGAATACCAACAAGTAGATGATTTTGACCAATCCTTCCCCATCACCCAATGCAATATAATCGTCAATGGCTACTTGTATAAAATAAGGCCTTGTAGGGGCTAAAATTGCCAAGGAAATGGTTAAAAAAACTAAAAAGTAAAAATAGGTACGATAAGGCTTAACAAATCTGTAAAGCTTCTTCAGTACTTGGGTGTCTATGATCTCCCCACTGTGAACGTTTTCTTTTTCCAGGCTCAAGAGCTGTCTTGTTTACAAGTATAGGTTCTCAGGATACGTTATCCTGCACAAATATAAACCTTTTGCCGGAGCAGAAGCCTTGGCGGCTTTTCTATTCCTACTATCCAATATGGATTGGAAATCCTCTATTCCAATTTTCCCGGTTCCTACTTCCACCAGTGTCCCCACAATAGCCCTCACCATTCCTCTTAGGAAACGGTTGGCAGTTATATGAAATAACAAAAGTGAGCCATTTTGTTCCCAGTAAGCGGTTTTTATTTTACAATTAAAATTGTTGACATCAGTATGGACTTTGGAAAAGCACTGAAAATCTTCATGAGACAATAGCAGCGAAGCGGCTTGGTTCATTAAAGCAATATTAGGACTATTGAACATGATCCAAGCGGCATCCAGTTCAAAAGGATCTTTTCTGAGACAGATACGGTAAACATAGCTTCTCCAAATGGCATCAAATCGGGTATGCGCATCAAATTTTACTCTTTTTATTGAATAAGCAGCAATATCTTTTGGTAAGATACCATTAAGTTTTTTGAGGAATGCTTCTTCCCCAATCAGGATTTTGCTATCAAAATGGGCAAATTGTTGGGATGCATGAACGCCGGCATCTGTTCTTCCACTGCCTGTGATGGATGTCTTTTCACCTAATAGTATGAATAAAGCATTTTCCAGTTCCTCCTGCACACTATGGGCATTTTTTTGTAATTGCCATCCATGATAAGATGTACCCTTGTAAGCTAATTCAAGAAAGTATCTGTTGGTCTCCATTTTCAATGCACAAAGATAATATTCGCTTTCAAAATTTAGCCTCCGTTCATCCAAACCTTGCGATTACAGAATTAACCTTTTTTCTTTGTCTAAATTTCCTTCAATTATGATACAAAGAATTCAAACAGTTTTCCTTTTTTTGGTGGCGGTAGCTATGTTGCTTGTATTGGTTTTCCCAATCTGGCATCAAGTCAATCCTGATCAAACACAAATCATGACTTTAGATGCATGGAGTTTGGTGACAAAGGATATAGCAAGTGATGAGGTAATCGAAAAAGAGAATAAGATGTTTATAGGAATATTGGCCATAGCTGCTGCTGCTTTGGCAATTTTCAGTCTGTTACAATATAAAAACAGACCCAAACAAATGTTTCTCAATATGATCAATTCATTGGTCATGCTGGTCATTGTTGGCCTTATGGTATGGTTTACCCATTCAGCAAATGAATATTTCAACCCCAATGTAAATGGCGCCTTTGTTTTAGGGTTTTGGGCCACTTTTGGTGGTTTGGTCATGAACCTGCTCGCCAATAGGTTTATCAGAAAAGACGAAATGTTGGTAAGGTCTGTGGACCGGATCAGGTAAGAATTACCCATTGAGCCAGTAGATTTTTCTACTGGCTTTTATTTTAATCAAGAAAAAATGATGCCATGAGAGTAGAGACCATCGCTATACATGCGGGAACCATAATTACTGATTCTAACAGACCGGCCATACAGCCGATCACGACTTCCACGACTTTTGAACACCATGATGGTTCTATGGTCTACACCAGAGCAAAGAATCCAAATAGATTGGCACTGGAGCAGGTTTTGGCCAAACTTGAAAGCGGCCAAGATGCTGCTGCCTTTTCTTCTGGCAATGCTGCCGCCATGGCCATTTACCAAGCTCTTCCTCCCGGTAGCCATATCATAGCACCCGATGATATGTATCATGGGATCAGGAAACAGCTGATGGAAATATTCCGGGGTATCCATGAAACAAGCTTTGTAGATATGACAGACCTGGAAGCGATAAGGGGAGCTGTAAAATCCAATACAGCCCTTATTTGGATTGAAACCCCTTCCAATCCTCTCTTAAAGATATCAGATATCCGTAGCATAGTGGGTTTGGCCAAAGAATTTGGTCTCAAGGTTGCATGTGACAATACCTTTGCAAGCCCTATTTTCCAAAACCCAATTTTGATGGGTGCTGACTTGGTCATGCACTCTACGACAAAGTTTCTTGGTGGGCATAGTGATATTCTAGGCGGGGCATTGGTTACCAAAGAAAGTGATGAATTATGGGAAAAAATAAAGATGATACAACATATAGGTGGGGCGGTTCCTTCGCCCTTCGATTGTTATTTTCTGTGCAGAAGTATCAAGACCCTGCCTTATAGAATGCGTGCCCACCATCATAATTCTTCTGCGCTTGCTTTATTTTTATCTACCCATTCTCAAGTTGGAAAGGTTTATTATCCAGGGCTCCCAACGCATGAAGGGTATGAACTCGCTAAATCACAAATGTCGGGTTTCTCTGGAATGCTTTCCTTTACCGTGAAAGGAGGGGCAGATAAAGCAGATGAATTGATTTCCAAATTACGGATCTTTACCCACGCTACCAGCCTAGGCGGCGTGGAAAGCCTTATAGAAAGAAGGGCTGCAGTGGAAGGCCCTCAATCACTCACCCCACCTAATTTATTGAGAGTTTCGGTTGGATTGGAAAATATAGAAGATTTAATAGAAGATTTGAGATTGGCTTTTGGTCAATAGCACAAAAAGCAGAAAGGCTGTCTGTTAACAGCCTTTCAATTATTTGGTTTTTTTGGGTGTTTGCCTCTTTAAGGCGGTAAACTAAATAAGCAACTTTTCTACTTAGTATTTCTTTTTTGGAAGAACAGAAAATTTTTCCATAAAAAGAAATAGCGGCTGTTTTCTTTTATTAAAGGTATATTTTGACCTTTAAGAGGTATTCGCAGTATATTTATCCTGCCCAACCTTCTCTATCCAAGCTTCTGTACTGAATGGCTTCTGCAAGGTGTTCTACTTTGATATCTGCTGATTGGGAAAGATCAGCTATGGTTCTGGATACTTTCAGAATTCTATCATAGGCTCTTGCTGAAAGCCCTAATCTTTCCATAGCAGTTTTTAAGAGGAGTTTTCCAGCTTCATTGATACTGCAGACCTCTTTTACCATATGGGAGGGCATCATGGCATTGCAGTAGATTTCAGGGTTGCCGCTGAACCGTTGTACCTGAGCTTCCCTACCTTGAATAACCCTTTCGCGAATTGCATTGCTCGACTCGGTTTTTCTTGTGGAGGTCATCTCGTCAAATTTCACTGGAGTGACTTCTACATGCAAATCTATTCTGTCTAACAATGGGCCGCTGACCTTGTTCAGGTAGCGTTGTACAATTCCCGGGCCGCAGACGCATTCCTTTTCAGGATGATTGTAATACCCACAGGGACAAGGATTCATACTGGCAATCAGCATAAAATTGGCAGGGTAATCTACAGATATTTTTGCTCTTGAGATAGTGACTTTCCTTTCTTCCAGTGGCTGTCTCATCACTTCAAGTACCGTCCTTTTAAATTCAGGCAATTCGTCCAAAAACAGTACACCATTATGAGAAAGCGAAATCTCTCCGGGCTGAGGATTGCCTCCCCCTCCGACCAATGCCACATCTGAAATGGTATGATGAGGTGACCTGAAGGGCCGTTGCGCTATAAGGGAGGCATTTCTGCTGAGTTTTCCCGCAACAGAATGAATTTTGGTAGTTTCTAAGGCCTCTTGAAGGGTAAGGGGAGGAAGAATAGAGGGCAATCTTTTTGCCAGCATGGTTTTTCCTGCTCCGGGCGGACCTATCATGATGACATTATGCCCTCCAGCTGCAGCAATTTCCATGGCCCTTTTTATATTTTCCTGTCCTTGAACATCAGCAAAGTCAAAGTCATTTTTCTCCATAGAGTTGAAAAACAAGTCCCTGGTATCAGTTACCAAAGGTGTAATTTCAAGTTCACCTTCCATAAAGTTGATCGCCTCTCCCAAAGTTTCTACTCCTATGATATCCAAGTTATTGACTATTGAGGCTTCCGAGGCATTTTCTTTGGGTAAAATAAATCCCTTGAAACCTTTTTTACGCGCTTCAATCGCGATGGGTAATACTCCCTTTACCGGCCTTAACTGTCCATCAAGTGAAAGTTCGCCCATAATGATATATTTTTCAAGCTCAGGAAACGCCACCTGTTCAGAGGCCTTGAGGATGCCCAATGCGATGGTCAGGTCATAAGAAGAGCCTTCTTTTCTTATGTCCGCCGGAGCCAAGTTGATCACTACCTTTTGTCGGGGCATGCGGTACCCAAAATATTTTAGCGCAGATTCCACCCTTTGCTGACTTTCTTTCACGGCACTATCGGGTAGTCCAACCATATAAAAACTGGTCCCCTGACCTACATTAACCTCGATGGTGATGAGTTTGGCATCTACTCCAGAAACCGCACTCCCAAAAGTTTTTGCTACCATATTTCAAAATTAGACTTGAAACAAAAAAAGGAAACCGAAAAGCGGTTTCCTAATATAAGAATTTTATAAACTAATTACCCTTTTTACTTAAAGTTTTGTCTTGGACGGATTACGGAGTTTTCTTTATCAGCTTCTTTTTGATCAATTTTTTGTTCAATATTCTTGAGTTTGATCCCTTGTTCCAAATCATACATTCTGGCTTTCAATTCTTTCTTTTCTACTTCTTTTTTATCCAATTGTTCCTTTAGATTTTTGAGATGTAAGCTTTCAACTCCCCAAGCCAATAAATAGAGGACAAGACCCGTGAGTAAGAAATAGATTACTGTTGTAGTATTGAGGTTTTCTACATTAAATAGACTTTTTAGCCTGTCAAAAGAAAGAAAGAATACAAGACTTATCGCAAAAAACAGCAATACGAGTAGGTGAGTGATTTTATTGAACTGTTTCATGGTTTGGTTGCTTTTTGAATTATTCTAATTAAACGGATTGTATGTTAGAAAGATTCCTATATAACCCATCTTCTTCCATCAACTGCTCATGATTACCCCTTTGCACAATTTTGCCTTTTTTAATAACTAGAATTTCGTCCGCATGCTGAATAGTACTTAATCTATGAGCAATGACAAGTGTGGTCCTGTTGGCCATCAATTGGGTAAGTGCATCCTGCACAAGTTTTTCTGATTGGGAGTCCAACGCAGATGTGGCTTCATCCAAGATCAGGATTGGAGGGTTTTTGAGAACTGCCCTGGCAATGCTTAAGCGTTGCCGCTGGCCACCGGAAAGCTTAGAACCCCGCTCTCCAATATTGGAATGGTATCCGCTGTCCAATTGGACGATAAACTCATGTGCATTAGCAATCTTTGCAGCGTGCATGACCTCATCTTCAGAGACCCCTTCCAAACCAAAAGCGATGTTTTCAAAAACAGTACCGTTAAAAAGTATGGACTCCTGGGTGACAATACCCATCATTTTTCTCAAATCCCCTAATTTGATTTCTTTTATATCCTTACCATCCAAAGTAATTTTCCCTTCAGTGGGATCATAAAACCTTGGAAGCAGGTCTGCTATTGTCGATTTTCCTCCCCCAGAAGGGCCTACCAAAGCAATGGTTTTTCCTTTGGTAAGTGTAAATTCTACATCTTTCAGTACTTTTTCCTTATCGTAACCAAAGCTGACATTTTTATAATGGATACATTCTTCAAATTTCTCAACAGAAATTGGGTTTGAACTATTTTGAATTGCGCTGGGTGTATCCACCACTTCAAATATCCTGTCTGCAGATGCAAGCCCTCTTTGGATGCTGCTTGCAGCCCGGGAAATTTCTTTAGCAGGGTTAAGTACTTGGGTAAATATGATAATATAAGTGATGAAATCGGAGGCTCCAAGGTTGGAATTATTGCTCAAAACCAAGGAGCCGCCATACAAGAGAATGCCAGCTACTACAATCACTCCCAAAAATTGAGAGGCAGGAGATGCGAGTTCATTTTTTCTGGCCATGGAAACATTCATTTCAGCGTAATAATCTGTTTCCTGATCAAATTTGGAACGCATAAATTTTTCTGCACCAAAGGCTTTGATAACCCGCATACCGCCTATGGATTCATCCAGAATATTGACTATTCTGCCTAGAGACTCCTGACTTGCAATGGCTTTTTTCTTGAGTCTTTTTGTGATCCCTCCAATAACTGCTCCTGAAATGGGGATGATCAATATGGTAAATAGTGTAAGCTTCACAGACATGAAAAATAAAACGGCAAAATAAAGGATAATCGTAGCAGGCTCCCTAAAAATAACACGCAGCGATTGTACAATACTATTTTCTACCTCTTGGATATCATTGGTCATTTTTGACATCAGGTCGCCTTTTCTTTCATTAGAAAAATAACCAATGTGCATCTGACTTACCTGCTCAAAAATATTCATCCGCATTTTTTTGATGATTTCTGCACGGACCTTTGCGAGTACTACCCCTGATAAATAAGTAAACAGGTTGGAAAGGAATACAGTAATTATTATGATGATACATACATATAATAATGTTCCAAATTTACCATAGGTATCAGCTACCTGTAAGAAGTAATGGTTGAATAAATGAAGAAAATAATCAATGGTAAGGCTAAAAGTAGGTTTCTCTAAGTATTGATTTAATTCAGAAGGATCCACCTGCTCAAAAATGACATCGAAAAGCGGCTTGAGTAAGGTGAAATTGAGCAGACCAAAGATTATGGACAGCAGGGTATAAACCACATATATGGGGAAATAACGTCTAAATGGTCTTGCAAAGGAAAGTATCCTGAGGTAGGTATTCATGAATAAGACTGCAATTAAGTCCGCAAGTTACGGAATTAATCCCTCAAAAATTAAAATCGTTCCTGATCATATTGACCCGTATCCCTGCTTGGGTAAATTGATTGATAACAGGAGCATTTAGGTCCTGGGCCGTTCTTCTTCTGTATGTGTGTGTTAAGTCCAAGAATACATTTTGCTTGATCATGTAACTCATGTTCAAGCTGCCCATGATAATTTGATTTTCTACTCCTTGGCCAATCCTGTTTCCAAATAAACCGATTCCCGTATTGGGATTGGACCTGTTTTTAAGAACATCTTTTCCAAAATTTACATCTTCTGTGGGGTCATCTCCAAAATATTGGAACATCCCGGTAAAACTGGCAAAAAGCCTTGGTGTTGGCTGGTACCTGACAATGCCTATAACTTCTCTGAAATTAGCACCAAGAGGATGAGTGAGTGGTGTCCTGTAATTGCTGAAGGACTGGAATTCAAATTTTTCCTGGTAAGTATAAGGCCTTGCTTGATTGTATTCCAATTGAAGATCAAGGTTGGAAATATTGAAAACATCAATGTACTTATATCCAGCCTGTAAGCCGTATTTATTCCTTAGGGATTGACTTCCATCTATTCCGAAAAACTCACCAAATACAAACTCATCCAACGCAAACTGCCCATAAAATTGCATTCCAGGGCTTAGGTTCCATTTGGCATCCATGCCCAACATAATTTTATCAGGAGTTCCCAGTTGGTGTTCTACCCATCTGTAGAAAATGATAGGATTAAAATAATTCCAGTTAAATTGGTTCATCATTACCGACTCAAATACACCTATATTCAACTTTTTCCCAATATTGGTTCCCAGTCGGTGAAATGAAAACCATTTTTGCGGGTACCGCCCATCTGTAGGTCTTCCTTGCGCATCATAAATAACATCTGCTGTCATCTGTGCCCATACATTGGTCAGGTTAAATTTCCAGATTTTTGTATTGATTTTGGCAAATAGGTAGGGATTGGAAAAATCAGATAAAATCATAGAGCGATAGCCTTCTCCAACAAAATTTCGGTCATGACCCACTTGGGCATGAATGTGCTTGGTAAGGTTAAAGCTTACATGTCCCATTGCTGAGAAGTAACCATATCCTTCCCCTTCAAACCTTTTCCAAAAACCTTCCCCTGGTACAGCGCCGCTATGTTCAATATAGTCTTTTACCCAAGAAGGGAAGATGGTTTGGGTAGTAGTCATGTATGTATAGAAAGCCACTTTTCTGTCAATGCTACCCCGTACTTCTATGCCCCTGCTGTTTCTCAGCCTAAAGCGGTCTACGTCCTGTTCCCTACCAGCCGCTAGATAAAGCACAGGATTGATATGGATATCGAAAACATCATCTCTGTGATGGTAAAAATCTGAGGGTTTTTTGTAGAGCTTTTTGAAAAGGGGATTTTTTGAATCATTGGGTTCATTCTCCATAAATTCCCAGTTGTCATTTCCCAAATAGGCAAGATTGAAGCGGTCAGCTCTTGATCTTATGACACCGGAATAGGCGATTGAATCTAAAAATGCTGCGACATGATCTCTCCTGTAAGGCTTAAAACCAGTATGGAAATTGGTATTATTAGCACCTTGTAATATTTCGTAGCGTTCGATCAGATGGTAATAATCTCTATTGAAAGGGATATAGGCACCTTGGCCAAAACCATTGTTAAAGGTCAAAACGAAGCTTAAAAAAGCAAAAAACGATATTTTTTTCATGTTCGGTCAAAATAATTTCATAAAGCTATAAAAAGTATGCCAAAAGAAAAGCTGAACAGAAGTCAAATTCCTTCAAATTTTCATAAAGCAAGCATATTTTATTGGTTTTAGTGAAATAAAGAAGCTTAAATCATAGGTAATACCGATGTTTTTATTAATTTAGTTCCTTTCATCTTAAATGGATTTAATTATGATTAAAAAGTTAGGTTTTTTTGGATTTTTGTTTTTCTTTTTCTCCATCATCGGCTTTGCGCAAAATCAAGGATACTTTTCTGAAAACAAGTATGCAGAATATCCTATCATCTCCTTGAAAGAAAACTTTTTCGGTACCCCAGTTTATTTTATTGAAGGGGAAAAAATTAAGTCCTCAGAGGTTAGGGCTTACATGGAGATTATGCCAGGGGATGCTAATAAATTTGGACAAGTAAACTCCCGAATTGTAACTGGGAATGCCCTGTATTTTGGTGGTATGGCTGTAAGTTTAGGAGGTTTGGCTTATTTCTTTTCAAATATCGATAATGTTCCAAGTAACCCACGGGTTTTGCCCAATTTTCTGATTTTAAGTTTAGGAGGTGGAGTCATTTCCGGGATTGGTTCCAATATGAAAAGGCAAGGGGTAAGGGAGATCAATGGTTTGGTTGAAAATCACAACTATTTAATTCGACAGGACGATATAGTTGGCCCCTATTTGAAAATGGACGTTAGGCAGAATTTTTTCGGACAAAGGGTTGATATTTACGATGGTCCTAATCTTATGACCAAGCAAAGGCTAAATCAGATCAAGCGGGATTTTCCAGAGCTGCAATCTTACCTTGAAAGCGCAGAAAGATCCCAGAATTGGAGTATTGCTTTGGATGTGGTAAGTTTTGCATCTAACCTCGTTTTTATTACTTATGTAGTTTCACCGCAATTTCAGTCTTCAGTACCCAGCAATTTTATTTTGCCATTATTTGTAGTTGACCTTGGTGTGGGTATATCCTCCAGTGTAATACGTAGAAATGCAAGGAACCGAACCCGATTGGCGCTGCAGCAATTTAATTTTAGGCAATAATA
>NZ_SLAP01000204.1 GCF_007126775.1 Cecembia sp.
CGACCACTATTGGCTTCGTAACCGGTCCAGTTTTCTTCTATTCTCCTGAGAATTTCCTCCGATTGCTCTTTGGACTCCATCATGCGTCCCACGGTGTAAAGGTGCCTGGCATAAGAGCGATGGAAGTATGGATTATTGGGGAATTTATGATGCAGGTAATCTGTAATGGCCAAAGCCTTGTAGGGCTGTCTTTCCTCGGAAGCATATAACCTAAAAAGAAAATATTGGGCCTCTACCCTGGCATAAAAGGCATTTTTGGCAACATCCTCCAACTGTTCAAGCCCCAATTCCTTATCACCTTTGGGGAAAAGCGCGACTACAGGCTTTAAGATGGGGTAATTTTCAGGAATCCAAACTGAAAAATAATTGAACAGGGCATCTCCCAAAAGCAATTCCGGGTTCAATTCTTCCTCTCCTTTACTTTGTTTAAGGTATTTGAGTGCATTTTTCCCTGCAAAAGTCGCTTTGGTCCAACTTTTCCTTTCACTCAATAAGCGCCCTTGAAAACCGTAGGCTCCGGCCAGAAAAAAAGAAGCTTCCTTATTATCAGGTTCCTCGTCCAGCAGGTTTTTGGCTTTATCGATCACCACATCCATCTGTTTCAGGAAAAGGTCATCATAGCGTTTGTTTTCTATATCCGGTGCAATTTTCCACCATGTACTCAGTCCCTGCAGAAAATATGGTAAGGGATGTTCCGGATATTGGTACTCCATTACTTTAAAACCCCGCTCTGCCTTTTCAAACTCGAAATTGTAAAGGGCATTGACATTCTCCGTTATTCTGAACTGAAGCCCTTTGTCCAAAAGCAAATATTGTTCTTCCAATCCCAGTCCAGCGACAGTGTCCAAAATATCATTTTGGGCTAAAGCAGGTGACTGAAATGCCAAAAGGAGCCTGTTCCCGGATTGGGACAGCGTCCAGCATAAAGTCAAGATCAAGATAAAAACCGGTTTTCTACCCAATATCATATATATTCTAAATTTCCCGCAAAATTATGGGGTATTCCAAACAATCGTTTAGATTTGGCAAGATTTATTTATTTTGATGCAACAGCAAAAGACCACAATCTCTCAACGTATAGAATCGCTTTTGGATTTCGACAAAAGGATATTTTTTTTGGCGCTAGTGATTTTTTTTCTGCTGGTACGTTTTGTTACCAATGATATCATCCTCACTTCTATCCCGGGTTACAGTGATCTGGAAAGGGAAGGGTCTTTCGCGCTGTTCCATATTTTCAATGCGCTCAATTACCTTTGGACACCTTTTGCACTCTTGTGGAAATTTACTGTAACCGCTTTTATTATTTGGACAGGCTCATTTGCATTTGGTTATAAAGTAAGCTTTGGGAGTCTTTGGCGTTTGGTGCTTTTTGCTGAAATATTTTTCCTTTTGGCTGAAATCCTCAAAATGGTCTACTATATACAACCTCAGGAAGGCGTCTCCTTTCAAGAAATCCGGGACTTTTACCCATTGTCCCTCTTTGGTCTCTTGGCAAATGATAGTCTTGAAGCGAAGTACCATTATCCACTCCGTGCTTTGAACCTATTCGAACTTCTTTACATCATTTTTTTGGCTTTAGGTTTTCACAGTATCAGTGGCCGTAAAATAACAGCTTCTTTCATCGTGATACTTTCCAGCTATGTGTTGTTTTTTCTGCTCTGGCTTTTGTTCTACATTTTGGTATATAAATAAAGCCATTCCACACAAAGCCTTTTCCCAACTTTAGCTTTGCTCCTATATTTACATGACTATTCTTCACTATGTACAAAGGCAAGTTTTACACAAAAAAATCAAATTGCATGAAAAATTATAAGGTACTCATTCTCTTTTGGTCCTTTCTTGGGAGCAGCCTTTTGGCTTTTTCCCAAGCAACGGACTTTGTAAGCAGCAATTATGAAAAAAGCGAATATCAAATTCCCATGCGGGATGGAATAAAATTGCATACCGTAGTCTATACTCCCAAAGATCAATCCAAAAAATATCCCTTTGTCATGCAGCGGACACCATACAGCGCAGGCCCATATGGGGAGGGGAAAATGAAAACCCTACTCGGCCCCTCTGAAAAGATGATGCAGGATGGTTATATTTTTGTTTATCAAGATGTGCGCGGAAGGTGGATGTCAGAAGGAGAATATGACAATATGAGACCTACTGTCCCTGTCCGTAAAAAAGGCAGTAAAGAAATAGACGAAAGTACGGATACTTTTGATAGTATCGAGTGGTTACTTAAAAACATCAATAACCACAATGGCAAATTTGGACAGTGGGGCATTTCCTATCCAGGCTTCTATTCCGCCGCTTCCCTACCATTTGCCCATCCGGCTTTGAAGGCAGTTTCTCCTCAGGCCCCTATTGGAGATTTCTACTTTGATGATTTTCACCATAACGGTGCCTATTTCTTAAGTTACTGGGTTGCCACTTCGGTATTCGGCTATCAGCATGATGGTCCTACTGATAAACCTTGGTACAGTATGGTCAATACCGGCACAAAGGATGCCTATCAGTTTTTTATGGATATGGGTTCTCTGAAAAATGCAGACCAATATTATGGTGAGGACAATTTTTTCTGGACCCAGCTTAAGGAAAATCCAGATTACAATGAATTCTGGCAAAAAAGAAGCATCATCCCACATTTGAATGATGTAAAACCTGCTGTAATGACTGTAGGGGGCTGGTTTGATGCAGAAGACCTGTATGGACCTCTGACCATCTATAAAACCATAGAAAAAAATAATCCCAACACCTACAACACCTTGGTGATGGGGCCTTGGTCACATGGAGATTGGGCCAGAGAAAGTGGGCAGCAACAGGTCTCCAATATTTATTTTGGAGATTCAATTTCCACTTGGTACCAGCATCATGTGGAAGCTGAGTTCTTTGAGCATTTCCTGAAAGGTCCAGCAGATGGCAAGACCAATCTTCCCGAAGCCTACGTTTTTGATACCGGCAATAAAGAATGGAGGATGTTTGATGCATGGCCTCCCAAAGAAGCCAGTGAAAGGATATATTTTCCTCATGCCAATGGAAAGTTGAACACCCAAGTTCCTATGGGCAATGAGTCCTCCACTTTTGTTTCTGACCCATCCAAACCTGTTCCTTACAGCCCAGATATCAAATTTAATTTTACCCCAAGAAAATATATGGCCGATGACCAGCGCTTTGCGGCAAGGAGGCCCGATGTACTGGTCTTTGAAACTGATGTCCTGGAAGAAGATGTGACGCTTGCCGGCGAGATTTTGGCAAAACTGATGGTCTCCACTACTGAAACCGATGCGGATTGGATTGTAAAATTGGTGGATGTATTTCCCCCAGATACCCCTGACCATGAAAGGGTACAACAGGGAACACACCTGAGCAATTACCATATGATGGTGAGATCAGAAGTGATCAGGGGCAGATATAGAGAAAATTTTTCTGAACCCAAGCCTTTTGTTTCTGGTGAAAAAACTTCCGTCCCATTACAATTACAAGATGTGATGCATACCTTCAAGAAGGGGCACAAAATCCAGATCCAGATCCAAAGCACTTGGTTCCCACTGATAGACAGGAATCCACAAAAATACGTGGAGAATATTTTCAAAGCCGATGATTCCGATTTCATCAAGGCTACCCATAAGGTCTATCATGATGCTGAAAATCCAACAGCCATTCATGTTCAGGTACTGAAGTAAACCTGAGGAAAAAAAAGTTAAAGCAAAAAGGGGGGAAATGTTTTCCCCTTTTTTCACTTCTCTTAGTCCACCAAACACTATTCCTCTTGGTACATTGTATTTGGTAGACCTTGCCTCTTGGTTAATGCTACTTGATTCTAGTCCCTTTTCTCTATTTTCCTACTTTCAAGCAAACTTCTTTAAGTTTGTACCTGTTAATACTCTGCACACAAATAAAAGATTTTATGAATCCATTATTGGAAAAATTTAACACCCCATTTGAAACAGCACCTTTTCACCTGATAAAAAACGAACATTTCCTTCCTGCGGTAAAAAAGGCCATAGAGTTGGCAAAGGAAGAAATCACGGCTATTAAGTCCATCGCTCTACCCGATTTTGAGAACACTATTGTGGCCCTTGACAGGTCAGGTGAAAAACTAAACAGCATTAGTGCCATCTTTTTTAACCTGAACAGTGCAGAAACCAATGTGCATATTCAGACATTGGCTAGAGAAATCTCTCCACTTTTGACCGCCCATAGCAATGATATCCTATTGGATGAAGCACTATTTAGCAGGATTCAGCAGGTTTATGAACAAAAGTCCCAGCTCCAATTGACCGAAGAGCAAAAAACCCTTTTGGAAAAAACTTACAAAGCTTTTGTAAGAAACGGCGCCAGGTTGGATGAAAAGCAAAAAGCAAGATTGCGGGAAATTGACAAGGAACTTTCCCAGCTTGGACTAAAATTTGGAGAAAATGTGCTGGCAGAAACCAATAAGTATGAATTGGTGATAGACAATGAAGATGACTTATCGGGCTTACCGGAAGCCATCAAAGAAGCCGCTGCACAAACCGCAGAAGAAAAAGGAAAGCCTGGCCAATGTGTTTTTACCTTGGCATTCCCGAGTTACCTTCCTTTTATGACCTATGCCGAAAATAGGGCATTGAGAAAGGAACTTTTTACTGCATACAATACCAAGGCAAGCAAAGGAGATGCGCTGGATAACCGTGCGCATATCAAAAACATGTTGGCGCTGAAAAATGAGCGGGCCAAACTTTTGGGTTACCCACGATTTGCAGATTTTGTACTGGAAGAACGCATGGCAAAAAATGCTCCGGCTGTAATGGAGTTCTTGCACAATCTTTTGGATAAGGCCAAGCCCAAAGCAGAAAAAGAACTGGAAGAATTAACCGCTTTTGCCAAAGATTTGGATGGATTGGAACAGTTAGAAAAGTGGGATTTTGCCTATTATTCCGAAAAACTGAAAAAGAAAAAGTATGAAGTAGATGATGAATTATTAAGGCCCTATTTCAAATTGGAAAATGTCATTGATGGGGTATTTACTACAGCAGAAAAACTGTTTGGAATACGCTTTATAGAAAATAAGGACATCCCCAAGTACCACCCTGATGTTACTGCATATGAGGTAGTGGATTTAGAAGGAAAGCATCTGGCTGTATTCTATGCTGACTTTTTTCCAAGGGAGGGCAAAAGAAACGGTGCCTGGATGACCAGTTACAGGGGACAAAAAGTGATGGATGGAAAAGACCACAGGCCCCATGTATCCATCGTATGCAATTTTACCAAACCCACTAAAAGCAAGCCTTCTTTACTCACTTTCAATGAAGTGACGACTTTATTCCACGAGTTTGGGCATGCACTTCATGGCATGTTGGCCAATGGCAATTACGAATCTTTATCCGGCACCAGTGTGTATTGGGACTTTGTAGAACTCCCATCACAGATCTTTGAAAACTGGTGTTATGAAAAGGACTGTCTGGACCTATTTGCCAAACATTATGAAACAGGAGCTGGCATTCCTGTCGACCTTATTCAAAAAATTAAGAATGCGGCTAATTTCCAGCAGGGCTATCAAACGGTAAGACAGATCAGTTTTGGTTTGCTGGATATGGCTTACCATGGTACAGACCCAGAAAAAATCACAGATATCCACAGCTTTGAAAGGAAGGTCATGCAGAACACACAGCTCCTCCCCGAGGTGAAGGACACTTTAATGAGTACCTCCTTTTCACATATTTTCCAAGGGGGCTACGCCGCCGGCTATTACAGTTACAAATGGGCAGAAGTACTGGATGCAGATGCTTTTGAACTCTTTTTGGAACGTGGAATATTTGATAAAGTAACCGCTGATTCATTTAAGGAGAACGTTTTGTCGGCTGGTGGAAAAGAACATCCTTCTATCCTATATAAAAGGTTTAGGGGAAGAGAACCAAGACCAGAGGCCCTGCTGAAAAGGGCAGGACTTCTCAACTAAGGAATAAGCCAACAGCTGAAAAAAAATATCCCACAAAGTTTAAATCTTCAAAAAAGCAACATGCTTTTTTGGTTTAAAATCTTTGTGGGATTTTTTATGCAGTTTTCCAAGAAGGAAGTTCAATACAATCCAAGACTTATTTTACCTTGTTTTGCTCAGCTCTAAAATGCAATGGTGGAGCCATATCCCCTATCAAAGGCTCATAAACCAATCCATCCAGCCTTTCATCAAATTCCTTTCTGGCCTCCTTGATCAATAGGGGATTCAGGATCAGGTCTTTCCCTGTAAGGGCCATGGTTTTGGCAGCGACCATCATTCCTTTATAGCCTATACTCATCCCATCAGCAGCAACTGCCTGCCAGGTATGCGCCGCTGTTCCTGGTACCCAAGTTGCTGTGCTTAAGCCGACGGTGGGCACCACATAACTGACATCCCCAACATCGGTTGAGGCTGGAAAATGAGACAATTTGTACGGTTGCACTTCTTTGGCTACAGAAAGCGGCGGAACCCTAGGGGAGTTGAAGGTAGTCTGAATCTGTTTGGCAAATTCTATTTCATCCTCATTGTATTCTACTCCACCTACGATGCTTAGGTTTTTGTGCATGGTTTTGGCCAAAGTTTCATTTGGCAGAAGTCCATAAATCCCTGCCACTACTTCTACTTCCACCTGCGTTCCTGTTCCCAATGCTGCTCCTTCAGCCGCTTTGATTACCCTTTCCCACATGTCTTTTACTTCTACTACATCCGGATGCCTGACCATATACTCCACCACGGCATAATCAGGCACCACATTGGCCGCCAATCCGCCATTTGTAATCACATAATGTATCCTGCTTTCTTGATCCACATGTTCGCGCATCATATTGACCATCATATTCATCGCCTCTACCCCATCAAGTGCCGAACGCCCTCTTTCAGGAGCACCAGCTGCATGGGAAGTCTGACCATGAAACTTAAAATAACCCTGCATCACAGCAGTACAGGTAGATGCATTGGCTGCATTTCTATCTCCTGGGTGCCAATTGATTACAGCATCAACACCTTCAAAAAGACCTTCCCTTACCATATATACTTTTCCAGCCCCCCCTTCTTCAGCAGGGGTGCCAAATATCTTGATCGTGGCTTGGATATTATTGGCGTCAATCCATTCTTTTAGTGCGATCCCTGATGCCACTACTGCAGTACCAAAAAGGTTGTGGCCACAGCCGTGACCATTACCCCCATCTACAAGTACAGAACGGAAGGGAACTGCATCCTGAGATAAGCCTGGTAAAGCATCGTATTCGGCCAAAAATCCCAATACCGGTCCTCCTTTGTCGTAGGTGGCCAAAAAAGAAGTCGGCATATCCGCAAGTCCTGTTTCCACATCAAAGCCTGCAGCCTGAAGCTCCTCTACCAATAATTTGGAACTGGTAAATTCCAGGTACCCTAGTTCTGGATTTTCCCAAATCTCTCGAGCAACTTTAGAGAATCTTTCTGTATTGTTATCCAGATGCCTTACAATAAATGCATCATGGGAGGTTTCCTGAGCCCAAGCAGTCAAACAGAGAAATGCCCCCAATAAACTGAATATGATCTTTTTCATATTGTACTGATTTTATTTTGTGAATTTAATATTTATAAAAATAGGATATGCCCTTGTAAAACAAAACAGAATTTTCAATAAGTTGAATTGCTAAAAAAATTGGGAGAAAAAACCCTAAAAAAAAGAGATTGCAACAATGCAATCTCTTTTTTAAACTCTTTAATCCATTTGAAAAGCATCAGCTGTCTTGTGCAAGGCTTCTAGCACTCTTTGTATCCTGTTAGACCACAATGAGTAACCCAACAAGGATCAACCATACGATTGACGATATCGCCAAAAGTACCTTGAATTGTTTTTCCTCGTTCATAGCTTTTTTTTTGCAAAATATACAAATTAATTTGTAGTCAATCAAATAAATGGGAAATTTTATTTTTGTATTTCGAAATATATAATTTAACTACTCAGTTCGTGGTAATGCTTTTGGTTCTTGGCTACGTTTTCTGCATTCCAATCTATTTTTTTATCAATTGGGTACTTTCTTACGGGACAATCTGTGATTTGACAGTAATGGCAGCATTTTTCAGGAATACAGGGATCAGCATGCACAAAAACCTCCATCACCCCGGGCCAGTCATCTTCCAATACCTTTTCCAGCTCCTCCACCTCATCATGTACCTGCCCCAAATCCAAATAATAGGGCAATGTAAGGTGCAGATCTATATGCCTATCCCCCCCATATTGTTGGACCCGCATATTATGTACATCTATCCAATTAGGTTTTCTGTTCTTGTTAATCACCTCAACTGTGGACTGCAAAGCCTCAGGGTCAGCCTCATCCATTAAGCCTCCAACTGATTTTCTGACCAAGCCATATCCTGAATAGAGAATATAAAGCGAGAATAAAATAGCAATGACCGAGTCGAGAAAATAAAGGTTGGTCAGGTAAATAATCACTATTCCCAAAATCAATAAAACAGAAGTCAAAGTATCTGTCAACAAATGCTTTCCATTGGCTTCAAGGGTAATGCTGTTGAGTTCTTTTCCTTTCTTTTTTAAAAGCAATCCAACAAAACCATTCAACAATCCTGAGAAAGAGATCAAGATGATCCCTTCAACCAATTTTTCCAATTCGTGAGGGAAAAAGAAATTATAAATTGCCTGATATATAATAAAAAGGCCTGCAATCATGATCAGGGTACCTTCTACCCCTGCGCTGAAAAATTCTATTTTCCCATGACCATAAGGATGATTGTCATCTCTTGGTCTGGAACTCAGGTAAATGCTATAGGAAGCAAAAGACGCCGCAACTACATTCACAATGCTTTCCAAGGCATCAGTCAAAATAGCTGTTGAATTGGTAATATAGAAGGAATAGAATTTTATAATCAACAGAATTACACTGATGATAAATGAAACTTTTATCCAATACGTCCGCTCTCTTTCCACTTTTTTTAGGTTAAAGTGCCAAAATAAAACTAATTTTAAGGAAAGCCCTTTATTTCTTAAAATTCTAATGTGAATTTCTTATTTGACAGGTTAACAGTCAACAAAAATATATTCAACAGCTTTCCTTTTTTCTGAATTTATGAGCGATATAGACAAAACCAAACTCCCTGCTACCATCCGTGTGTTGGTAGTGTTATTATTGATCATTGTGATCATATTTATTCTGATCCTGGGCAAAAACATTTTAATCCCTCTTTTCCTGGCCGGCTATGTATCCGCCCTTTTGGTACCAATGGGCAATTGGCTGGAAACCAAGAAATTTTCCAGAATTATGAGTTCCATAGTCGCCCTGCTTACGGCAGTATTGGGGATATTGGGACTTTTGACCTTTATTGCTTTCCAAGTAGCAAGCTTCAGCAGGGATCTTGGAAATGTTGGTGAAAAGCTGAATAAATACCTGGCAGATCTGGAAGTGTTTCTTTCTGATAAACTAAAAATTGAAACAGGTGTTGGAAAAGGAATCGATCAGGATTACCTTATCAACTTGCTTGAGGAAAACAGCAGGAGTGTGGCAGATTTTATTTTCGGAACCCTGGGTTCCCTTACTTCCTTTGTTTTACTGATTGTTTTCATCTTTTTTTTCCTGTTGTACAGAGACCATTTGACTTTGTTCATTTCAAGGCTTTTCAAAGATCAGGAAAGTGAAAAAGTCAGGCATGAAATAAAAAATCTCAGAAAGGTTGTTCAAAAATATATCATCGGGGTGCTGAAGGTAATGGCCATACTTGCCGTATTGAATACAGCCATTTTATTTGGTTTCGGAATAAAGCATGCAGTTTTCTTTGGAGTTTTTGCCGGTATTTTAAATATCATTCCTTTTTTGGGCCCTTTCCTGGGGGCTATCCTGCCCACAATATTTGCCTTTCTTACCAAAGACAGTCTTTGGTATCCTTTTGGAGTAGTGGCTGCTTTTCAGATCATACAATTGATTGAAAGCAATTTCCTGACTCCAAAAATTGTCGGTGCCAATGTTAACCTCAATGCCTTTGTGACTTTTTTGGGTTTGATGATAGGTGCAGCCATCTGGGGAATAGCTGGCATGATTATCATTATTCCGACCTTGGCGGTTCTTCGACAGATTTTTGAACTCAATGAGGCAACTTTGCCCTTTGCTTTATTGTTAGGTGAAGAAGAAGAAGAAAAAAAGAAAAAAACTTAGAATTATAACATGAACAGTAAATGGCTAGTAGTCCTTTTTTTTCTTTTCACTTTGGTGGCATGTGATAGTGAAGATGATAAAAAAGGCCGTTTTCTACTTAAAGGAAATGAAAAACTCAAAGAAAATGACACCAAATCAGCCATAGACTTTTATTCGGAAGCCATCAAAATAGATCCTGAATTTGTAGACGCACTTTATAATCGTGGCTTGGTCTATCAGAGGAACAATAGGTTGGACGATGCGATCAGGGATTACGGTGCGGTATTAACTGTAATGCCTGAACACAGGGCTACTCTTTTCCAAAGAGGATTGGCTTTGATGGATAATGGAGAATATTACAAGGCCCTTGCTGATGCTGAGCGTTCAGTAGAACTATTTGAAGACAACTGGCAGAGTCACTTTCTATACGGAATGGTTTTAGCGCAATTGAAAGACCATGATAAAGCATTACAAGCTTTTGATAGTGGATTACTCTTAGAACCGGGTAATTCCGACCTTTTGGTAAACAAAGCCATCATTTGTTATGAACAGAAAAATTATGATCTGGCTTCAGATATACTGCGCAATGCTGAAGATTTAAATCCGGAAGAACCAAATATCTATAACCTGCGCTCTATGATCAGTTTTGAAGAAGGGGATTTTTCTCAGGCAATGGCATCAGTGGAAAAAGCAATTTTCCTTAACCCAAGAGATGCTTATTACTATAATAACAGGGGACTGTATAAACTCTTCCTAGGAGAATTGGAAAGTGGATTGGAGGATATCAATTACAGTTTGAAACAAGATTCCAAAAACTTATATGCTTTACGGAACAAGGGTATTTATTATGCTAAAAAAGAAGAAAAAGAGCTGGCCTTGAGATACCTGGAAGATGTTTTTGGTAAAGTTCCGGACATGCCCCTTGTTCAGGAATACCTGAAAATGGCTCAGGCACTTTGATTGGCAATCTTGAGTACCTCTTTGATTTTTCTTAGGAGCTCAGAAGCATCAATAGGTTTGGCTACATAACCATCAAAACCTGTTTTTTCGATTCTGTCCATTACCTCTATTTTGTCTGCAGCAGAAAGGGCCAATACAGGTACATTGCAAATTTCTTTTATTTTTTCGGTAGCATCAAAGCCATTCATTACCGGCATTTGAATATCCATCAATATACAATCGTATTCTCCATCTTGAACAGCTTCTACTGCAAGCTTTCCATTGCTCACCCTGTGGTATTGAATACCCCATTTTTTGATGATTTTACCTAATACCAAGGCATTGACATCATTGTCTTCAGCCATCAAAAGTCTAACCTCCGATAGCGTTTTGGGCTTGGTACCGTTAGGCTTTTCCGGTTCTTGTTTTTCTAGATCTGATACTGTAGCCTTTGTCTGCTTCTTGGGTTCTTCTAAAGGTGCTATTCTTTCCACCTTGTTGGGTTTGAGCTCTACCTTCGGTTGGTGCTCATCTTCCGCAAAATTTGAAACCTGCCCGTACATTTTTTCGAACTCTATTTCAAAGAAGAAGGTGGAACCCGCTCCCACTTCAGAGTAAAGGTCAATTTTACTGTCCATCAAAGCCAATAGCTTTTTGGTGATGGCAAGACCTAAACCTGTGCCGCCATATTTTTTACTGAAAGAATTCTGGACCTGATCAAACTCATTGAAAACCCGGTCTTTATGCTCCTCAGCAATCCCAATTCCTGTATCCTTAACTTCAAAATAAACCTTGATCTTAGAGGCTTCATTTTCACGGATATCTACAGTTACGTCAACACTTCCCTTTTCCGTAAATTTAAGTGCATTGGTGATCAAGTTATTCAATACTTGTGAAAGCCTGACCTTATCTCCTTTCACTTCAATACCTGCATCCTGCTTGAAATGCAATGAAAGTTTGTTGCCACTGTCTTTGGCATGGTATTCCAAGCCATTGATGACATTTTTGACGACCTCCTCCAAATTCATTGGACTTACCTCAAGGTTGAGTTTTCCAGCTTCAATCTTTTGGAAGTCAAGGAGGTCATTGATCATTGTGATCAAATTGTCCACTGCAAAATTAATGGTATTAAATGCCGCGGCCTGTACTGGGGTATGGTCATCCTGCAAAAGGGAATAAACCGAACCTGAAATGGCATTAAGGGGGGTCCTGAGTTCGTGGCTGATAATGGAAAGAAATTCAGATTTGATCTGACTGGCCTTCATGGCTTCCTCTTTGGCACTCCTTAACTTATCTTCAAATTTCTTTTGATCTGTGATATCTGTAAGGTAACCGTACCACACCACATCTCCATTCTCGAGTTGTTCGGGCTTGGCTGCACCAAGCACCCATTTATAGTTTTTGGTTTCCGGCTCTATAATCCTGAATTTACAGGACCAAGGCGTAAGCTTTCTTGCAGATGATACCGTTGTTGTCAATACATTGGCGATATCCTCCGGATGTACTTTGGAAATGGCTTTGCCAACGTCATTGAACCCTGCCACTTCTTTGTCTTTGAGATCCAGAATATTCTGAATTCCCGGACTGAGGTAGGAAAACTTCATTTCTCCATCTTTGTCCACGACAAATTGGTACAAGGCCCCTGGAATCTGTTCGGTAAGATGTGTCAGGAAATCAGGTGCTGCACTTTCGGCAAGCGATTTTTCCCTAGCAGCAGATATTTCCCTGAAACTTGAAACTATATGATTTACTTCCTGGATTTGGACCAATTTGGAAGCAATTTCGACATGCAGTTCATTACCTTCCAAAGTCAATAACTCACTTTGATAGGTTTTAACCCCCTCCGCGCTGAGATGGCTGAGGTGGTTTTCCCAAACCTCTTTTTTATCAAACAAAGGTTCAAGTTTAGCAATTTGATCCGGAAAGGCCTGACCATCTTTGGAACCAATTCTTTGCTGTGCCAATTGGTTGTAGAAAATAATTTTTCCCGACATATCCGTCACAAAAGCACCGTCAGGAAAACCATCCAAAATTTCCTTGGACAAGCCCAGGTAATTTGCTTGTTCCTTATCCCTGCTTACATCCTGGATAGTCCCAAAAATCCTTGAGGTTTTATTGGTAAGGATATGTGCCCTACCTGAAAACTCTATCCACTTGAAACCATCTTCCCCTGCTTTGATTTCCAATAATAAATCTATTTCCTTGCTGGAGGAGATCAGTGATGATACCGCATTCTTAACCATGGACCTATCAGCAGGCTGGAAAAGATTGACCATACTTTCCAATGTCAATGCTGTATTTTTCTTCAGACCGAAAATATTGTAGGTCTCCTCCGAAAAATAAACACCCTTATCCTCTGTATTGATTTCCCAAAAACCAATATGTCCAAGTTTCTCACCTAAGGCATAAAGTTCGTTCAGGTTTTGCTTCTGGTCCAGTAATTCTTTTGATGCGGTAATATCTCTGGCTACAGCATAAAACTTGCCTACGATGAAATGAACATTGAACTCAAACCACCTGTAATCGCCATCCTTAGTCAACAATCTAGCCTCAAAGTTGGTGTTTTTCCTTTCCTGCCGAAAATCCAAAACCAAGGATTTAACTTTTTCTAGATCATCAGGATGAAAATAACTGCAAAGCTCAATATTGGTAATTTCATCCGGGTTGTAGCCCAAAGCCGGTTTCACCGAACTGCTTACCCAGGTAAGAAATGACTCTTGGCCAATCCCGATAAGGTCAATGGAGTTCCTGAAAAAATACTGGGAATCGTTTTTATTGGGAAGCCCTTGCCCCCTTAACTCCTTCCCTTTGTAAAAAAGAAAATAGTTTGACGCATTTTCCTGAGGCAATTCCAAATAAAAAGTATACTCGACCCCCATAAAGGTCAGTATTAATTCTTCATTAAAGATATATGAATTGATATCCAGTCCAAGACCAACGAGGTTTCTCTCATCCAAAAACTGCCCTATCTGATTTTCAAAAGCCTGATTACTATAAAAAATATTATAGGGATAAGAATCATCAGCTAAAAATACCATTTCGCTGGATTCAAAAATTATTTTCTTGAAAGTATTATTTATACCTCTTTCCTTCATCAGAAGTTATATCAAACTGTCTGTTCTTTTGTTTTCAATTTTATGAAAATTGTGGTGCTATACAATAATCTTTGTAAACATACATCAAATTGCCTTTTACACCAAATTTTTTGCTTTTAAAATCTAAAAATATGCCTTTTACTCATTAGATTCCGAATTCTACCTGAAACATTCCAGTCCATGAATTACCCACATTTTCAAAACTGGAAAGTCCTTCCAGCCACTTATAGCCTACATTTGCCTGAAATTTAATTCTATGTCCGTTGACATATCTGGAAAAACCAAGAAGGACTTCATCCACTCGATCCTGAAACTGAATGATTTCTGGATCAGGTGTCACTTTTGAATATCTGAATGCAAGTTCGTGTTTTCTGTCCAACATTCTACTGATTTGGGTATTTAAACCCCATCCAACTTGTACTATCCTTATATCGCCCATATCATTGCTTGTAATGGGATCCAAAGAACTTCTTTCTAAGTACTCTCCCAAAACAGCCCAACCTCGGTATTTGAACACCCCATCTACTATCAAGCTGTTCATATTTCGTGCTTCAAACAGGTTCTGTCCCAACTGCCCTCCTGCCCTTACGGCTTTTTGATTGGCGGATAGGGTTATTCCAATTGAGAGCTTTGGATTTGTTTCAAATTCCAAATCTCCTTCTGAGTAATCTCCATTGTTCAAAAAGGGCCCAAAAGGAAGGTATTCCAATCTTCCGGTATAACTCAGTCCATTATTTATGGCTGAGGCATTTCTTCCATCTCCTGTTGTCAATGCCCCTTTGAACTGCAGTTCAGAGGTATTGCTAAAAGGAAAAGTTTTATACAAAAACAATCCAAAGTCCCTGTCAATGTTAAACAGAGCATTAGCGGTTGAACGGTCTGCAAACTGTAGATTCCCAGAACTGTTTACCCTTTGCCTGTTACCTGGAAGCTTGGATTGTCCAAATCCCAGGTAAAAATTTTGATTGACAATATAATAGACGATTGCATCCCTTATGGGCTGTGCAATCAATGTATTTTCCAAATCCAAATCTGCTTTAGAAAAAGCCAATTGAATATAATATTGTAATCTTGGATGCCCTACAAACCCATCTAACCGAAGGCGAAGTCTTCTAACCCGCATTTCAAATTCATTTACCCTGAAATCATCCCCTTCCAAGGTATTGAATCCTGCCCGGTTTTGCATTCTGAACCTGAAATTCATCAAAAACAGGGAATCTTTGGAAAAACTGATCCCATCCTCTACCAATAAAAGTGCCCTTTCATCTGTTTCCACCACTTGACCTGATGCCGGTGAAAAAAAAAGAAAAAACATCCAAAGAACCATCAGCAGTATGACTCTTTTCCCAGCTCTTAAGAACATTGTATCCACCTACTTTTTGGTTTCAAAACGGATTAAATATAAATCATTTTTACAAATATCAAATCAACCTGTTAAACAAAGACTATTTGGAATATTGTAATGCATTTTTAATCATTTAAAAAAATCAGCCTTTTGGGAAATGCATAAAACAAATCAATATTTCGAGGGATGCTTTTACAAGTGTTGAAATGCTTCTGTGTCCAAAATAGAACTGGGAATATATTGTTCTTGGTCTTTGGTGTGAATCACTTCAAAATTCCTGATATCCACATAATCGTGGAAATCTTCAGAAGTATTGATAATTACCCCACCAAGGAGGAAAATTTTTTCACATTTAAACTCATTGATGGACATCCTGACCAGACGGTTGATCTGTCTATTGATCTTATAGTAGGCTACTTCAGTGATTTCCTTTTTGGGATTCTCAGCATTCAAGATCCTTGTTTTAAAAGGCATCAACATCTGTTCGAGCAAGACCTGCTGATAATCGTACTCCACCAAATGGGGCACATAAGTTTCCTCTCCTTCAGTATCCTGCTGAAAGCGTTGCAAGGCCAACATCAGGGCGCCACAGCTATTGGTAAGCTTTTTCTGACCGACTCTTCTCATTCTGCCCAATTCTCCTTCATCTGTAATCCCTATATGAGGACCATAAAATATAAAGGCATCCCCTTCATCAGGAATATGGTGCGAGAAGGCAACCATCCCTGTCAGACCGGAATAAGGCAGACCCCCCAAGCCTCCCATTGAAAACGGCCTGTTAAGGACCTTTCTAAAATCGGTGGAAACATTCACATCATCTGAGCATAAAGATGTAGCAAAAAGCATTTTTTTAAGGTTTGTCTTATACTCTCTGGCAAGGAGATTCAAATAACTGAAAGTTATCTCTTCTCCTGTTTTAGCATTGGGATAATGCTGATTTATGATGGGTTCCATTTCCATAGCTTGAGGGATTTTTCTTTAAAATAGGAAAAAAGGCAATCAAATAGCGGTCTAATACAATATTTATATTTCTACGTAAAAAAAAAGAGCCAGTTAACATGCAACTGACTCTTTTCTGAAATATTATCAATGGATGGGCTAGACCCCGGCCTTGATCAGGTTCAGGGCAGAACCTGCCTTAAACCATTCAATCTGACCTTCATTGTAGGTATGATTTACTTTTATTTCATCCTTGCTGCCATCTGCATGGTTCAAAACCACTGTCAATGGCTTGCCGGGAGCAAAAGATGTAAGTCCAAGTATATCGATGGCATCATCTTCCTGAATCAGGTTGTAATCAGAAGGATTGTCAAAAGTCAAAGCCAACATGCCTTGTTTTTTCAGGTTGGTCTCATGGATTCTGGCAAAAGATTTCACCAAAATAGCCCTGACCCCAAGAAAACGGGGCTCCATGGCAGCATGTTCTCTTGAAGAACCCTCTCCATAATTTTCATCTCCCACCACAATGGACCCAATTCCCTGTTGCTTGTACTGACGTTGTACTGCAGGTACTTCACCATATTCACCGTTTAACTGATTCTTTACCTTGTTGGTCTCCTCATTGAAGGCATTTACTGCCCCGATAAGCATGTTGTTGGATATGTTGTCAAGGTGTCCCCTAAATCTCAACCAAGGACCGGCCATAGAGATATGGTCCGTGGTACATTTTCCCTTTGCTTTGATCAAAAGTTTTAGCCCTTTAAGGTCAATGCCTTCCCATGCCTGGAAAGGTTCCAACAATTGAAGCCTCTCAGACTTTGGATCTACCAATACCTCTACTTTTGAGCCATCAGCAGCAGGTGCTTGGTAACCTGCATCCTCAACTGCAAAACCTTTGGTGGGGAGTTCTAGGCCACTGGGTTCATCCAATCTTACCTGCTTTCCTTCCTCATTGGTTAAAGTATCCGTCATCGGGTTAAAGGTAAGGTCCCCTGCAATGGCCATCGCAGTTACGATTTCAGGAGAAGCCACGAAAGAATGGGTATTGGGATTTCCATCTGCCCTTTTCGCAAAGTTTCTGTTGAAAGAGGTAATAATGGAGTTCTTCTCTTGCTTTTCTGCACCATGACGTGCCCACTGCCCTATGCAGGGACCACAGGCATTTGCGAGTACTACCCCGCCCATTTTATCGAATACATTTAGGAAACCATCCCGGTCTACTGTAAACCTTACCTGTTCTGAACCTGGGGTAATGGTAAACTCAGATTTGGCAACCAGCTTTTTATCCACAGCTTGCTGCGCCAATGAAGCAGCCCTTGAGATATCTTCATAAGAAGAATTGGTACATGATCCTATCAGACCCACTTCCAATTTTGCCGGCCATCCGTTTTCCTTTACTGCTGCTGCAAACTTTGAGATTGGCCAAGCCAAATCCGGCGTAAATGGACCGTTGATGTGTGGCTCCAGTTCAGAAAGGTTGATTTCAATCACCTGGTCAAAATATTTCTCTGGATGGGCATAGACCTCAGGATCTGCATTCAAATGTTCTTTGATGCCATCGGCCAAATCCGCTATGTCAGCTCTGTCAGTTCCCCTCAGGTAAGCGCCTGATTTTTCATCATATCCAAAAATTGAAGTTGTGGCTCCGATCTCTGCTCCCATATTACAGATGGTTCCTTTACCAGTTGCAGAAAGCGAATTGGCCCCTTCTCCAAAATATTCTACGACACTACCTGTCCCACCTTTTACAGTCAATATGCCGGCTACTTTGAGAATAACATCTTTGGCTGCTGTCCAACCTGAAAGCTTTCCTGTCAATTTCACCCCTATTAGTTTTGGGAACTTCAGTTCCCAAGGCAAACCTGCCATCACATCACAGGCATCTGCACCTCCAACACCTATAGCGATCATTCCCAGACCACCAGCATTAGGCGTATGTGAATCAGTGCCTATCATCATACCTCCAGGGAATGCATAGTTCTCCAGGACCACTTGGTGAATGATACCTGCCCCTGGTTTCCAAAATCCTATTCCATATTTATTTGATACTGAGGCCAAAAAATCATAAACTTCTCTGTTTTTATCCTTGGCTTTATTCAGGTCAGCAGTAGCTCCTATTTCTGCTTGGATCAGGTGGTCACAATGCACAGTAGATGGCACTGCCACTTTATCTCTCCCTGCCTGCATGAACTGAAGCAGGGCCATTTGCGCCGTTGCATCTTGCATAGCAACCCTATCCGGGTTAAATTCCACATAAGACACACCCCTACCGTAAGCTTCCGTGGCTTCCCCTTTGGTGAGGTGTGCATATAATATTTTTTCGGTCAAGGTGAGTGGTCTTCCCACAGCTTTTCGGGCAGCCGCTATCCTGGAAGGATATTGATCATAGACCGCCTTGATCATTTCTATATCAAATGCCATTTCAAATTATATTTAATGTAAATATTGAATAGGTTACAAATTGTTCGCAAAGATAAAAATTCGGGGCAAAAATGGAAGTGAAATTACGCTATTGCCATTTATTTATAACCAATTTAAGAAAAGCACCTTAAGCTAACCAAATCAAAATAGAGAGGCCAAAAACAACTGTAGCGGCTAGAAAAAAGTAGGCAGTGTATTTAAATATTTCTTTTGCAGGAATCCCGGTAATGGAAAGTAATGGCAGGGCCCAAAATGGCTGCAACATATTGGATAGTTGATCCCCATAAGCGAATGTCATGACCATTTTGGGTAAATCAATTCCCATTTTTTGGGCAGCTTCCATCATCACAGGCCCCTGAATGGCCCATTGACCACCCCCTGAAGGGACAAAAAAATTGACGATGGCAGCGCTGGCAAATGATAGCAATGGGAAGGTGGCGGTTCCGGACCTCGCTACCATATCATCTGCCAAAAGGACAAGTAAGCCGGAATATTTCATCATCCCTAAGATTCCTGCATAAAATGGAAACTGGATAATGATGTCCGTTGCCCCTTTTACAGCAAATGAAAGGGATTGGACATAATCACTGAGACTACCATAAAATAGTAGCCCCAAGGCCAGTAAGGTAAAATTCACAAAATTGAGGTCTACTGAAGCCCATATTTGATCTCCGGAAAAAAATAATTCTCCACAGATTACCAAAATCATAACCAAGCCTAAGATCCAGCCAATTTTTTCTTTACTTTTTGAATGGGTGCTGCTGCCCGACTTACCCAAACTGACCTGATTCTTATCAAATTTTTTTAGCGAAAGTAGGTAAAGGACAATCAGCAATAGGATGATAAGAAACAGATTGACGTATAAATTGAAGGCGGAAAAGACTGTCTGATTTATAGGTATTACCCCCATTGACTCCTGTAAAAAGTGCCCCTGTTCAGCCACCTTTAGGGTTGCTGATCCTGAGAGCCCTCCATGCCATACCAACATCCCCAGGTAACCTGATGCGCCTACCAGGTAGTAGTTGATCTGTATATTATTTTCCTGAGCAAACTCCCCTATTTTCCTTGCCAAAATCGCTCCGAGTACCAAACCAAAACCCCAATTCAGATATCCTCCTGCCATTGCCATGGTACCGGTGAGCAAAACCGCATGGGTATTGTTTTTGATAAGTGCAGAGATTTTCCTTAGCCCTTTGTCTATAGGTGCAGATAAAGCCAGGGTGTGACCAAGGACCAAAATAAGCACCATTTGCATGGTGAATTCCAATAGGTCCCAAAATCCGGATTTCCAGAATCCCAAAACGCTGTAACCATAAGACAAGTGGGGCAGCCCTTCCGGCTTCGTCAGGACCAGAGCAAAAAGGAAAACGATTAAGCTTAACAGCAGGGCGATCTCAAAAGTAGAGGGAAAGGAAAAACGTTTTATCATAGGCTGGAACTGAAATTTTCTATCATCAGCAATTTAAAATTAGGGAAATTCCCAAAAAACAATCGGTTAATCCAGGAAAAAGGATCAGGGCTAACTCAGCTGTTTTAAAAAGGCAATGGTATCCACCCCATCCGCATAATCATCCAAGGCTGGACATTGGGCTTCGCCAAAAGGAAAACTACCTTCATACCATGCATCTTTACTGACTATGCACTGGATTTTATCCTTTACAAGTTCCAGCTTCTGTTTTAAATCCTCCTCGTTCTGGTAAAATTCATAGTAAAGCACGCCTATTGGAGAAACCAACTCCTCACTTTCTTTTAAAAGGAGAAAGCCATTATCCAAATGGGCTTCTTTGTTGACCAGAAAAATAGACTTATTGTAATCGTAATTATTGAGGTATTTGTGGTGACTGCTCAAAAAATTTAATTCCCCGATGCTGTCCAAAAATGCGTTTAAACTAGCGCTTTGCCTGATGTAGATTTTGGAAACATTTCTACACCCCAAACCAAAATATTGGAAAACATCCCTGGCCAATCCTTTATAATCTTCCACAGTCTCCTGTTCATTGAATATACCTACGGAAGTACGGTTTTTCCTGATAATATGGGGGTATTTGCCAAAATAATAATTAAAATAACGTGCCGAATTATCGCTTCCCGTAGCAATGTAGGCATCTTTTCCTTTCAGCATTTCTTCGAAAGTTACTGCTCTCCGGAACCTGGGTTCAATGTCACATAACTTATCGACCAACCATTGAATGGACTCCTTATCAGAGGAACTCAATTTTACAGAAGCATGGTGCCCCGAAATCAAAACAGAAAGCAAGTCATGAAATCCAACTGCCGGAATATTCCCGGCCATTAAGATACCTATATTCCTTGGTTCGGGCTCGTCATCCAATTTGTATTTACTGATCCAATCTCTGATTTGTCCTTCCTCTAACACGAGAGCCAAAGCTTGGAATGCAGAGCGGGTATGTTCTGGGGTAAACCAACTATTATTGTTTTGAATCCGTTGAGAAAGCTGTTCAAACTCATCTCCTTTAAGCTCTTTGATGGCTTTTCCCAAGAGGCTTAGGGCTTTTATTCTTTCTTCTAAGGTCATGAAATTTCTATTCTCCTGCAAAGATACCATTTCAGGAAAAGTATTTTTGGATAGAATGAATATAAATTACTTAGCATGACAACTTTTTTTTTGCTTCCTATGTTATTTGATTTGTAATTTTGAATTCTTGAAAGTGTTATAAAAATGAATCTATTATGGCTATAATGATAACTGACGAATGCATCAATTGCGGTGCATGCGAACCAGAATGTCCCAATACGGCAATTTATGAAGGCGGAATAGAATGGACCTGGGCCGGTGGTACCAATTTGAAGGAAGTAACTTTACCGGATGGCACTGTAGTTGACGCCAACCAAAAGCAAGAACCGGTTTCAGACGAGTTTTATTACATAGTGACTGAAAAATGTACTGAATGCACCGGGTTTCATGAAGAACCTCAATGTGCGGCGGTTTGTCCTGTGGATTGTTGTGTAGATGATCCAGATCATAGGGAGTCAGAAGAAGCGCTTTTGGCGAAAAAGATATATATGCATGGAGAATAAGAGGGGCTGATGCCCCTTTTATTTTTACAAATTCCTTTGCAGATACTTCTGATTTTAAACCGTTTACTATAAGAAATCAGACATTTGTTTAAAAAAATCTCTCAATTACCTTGAATTTATTTTTTGAATTCGTTTAACTTGTTGTTCAAATAATTACAAAACCAACCGATAAATTCTTTTGACAGTGGACGAAAACAGAGGTAATGACAGAGAAGAAATCTTCTCGAGGAGAGTAAAAGCAGGTAAAAGGACTTATTTTTTCGATGTAAAGGCAACAAAATCAAATGATTATTATTTGACCATTACAGAAAGTAAAAGAAGGATGAGAGATGATACTTTCACTTTCGAAAAGCATAAAATCTTTCTCTACAAAGAAGATTTTGGTAAGTTCCTTGATGCCCTTCAAGAAGCTGTGGATCATGTAAAAAATGATCTGATGTCAGATTTTGATTTTTCCCAGTTTGATAGGGAAGAACCAGAAAATGAACTTGACGATGAATTGAAATGGGATTAATTCCCATTTTTTAGTTTATTTAGGAGAAAGAAGCTCAAAGACAGACTTTGTTTGTCTAGGTTCATGCCTGTTGATTAAATTCAGGTGATGGACTCAGCGTCTTTCTCCTTTTTGTGGATATATGAAGAAACCCATCGTTATTCTCATTATTATTATCCTGCTCCTATTGGCAGCAGGTTGGTATTTCTCTAATATCACGCTCTATTTTATTTTCTCGGTGGTACTGGCTGCCATTCTGCGTCCTTTGACCAATAGGATCAATTCCATTCATGTTTTTGGGCAACATGTTCCAAGGTGGATTTCTATATTCATATCTTATATTGTGGTGGGGGTCATCGTTTTTTTGATTGGAGCCTTGTTTGTACCCCTTATTTCTGCCCAAATACAAGTGATCGCTACATATGATCTGGACTACATTTATGAACAGATACAAAACCCTGTAGGAAAGATCGAAGACTTTCTTTTCCAATATGAAATCATACAGAGCGAGCCCGGTTTTTTGATCAAGCAGGTCAGGGAAAATCTTGTAAGTAGTTTTAGCATGTTGAATGTGCAAGGCATAATCAACACGATATTGAATACCACGAGCTCTATTCTTTTAGGTTTTATGGCCATTTCCTTCATCACCTTTTTTCTTTTACTGGAGAATGGACTCCTGAGAAGAAACATTATGGATTTGGTCCCCAATTCCTATTTTGAGTTGGCTGTGGCGACTTTTAATAAAGTGGAAAGACTCTTATCCAATTATCTGGTAGGTTTGGTGATCCAATTGAGCTGTATCTTTTCCTTGGCAGCTATAGGGCTTACCCTCATGGGAATAGAATATGCATTGACCATAGCCATGTTTGCCGCTGTAGCCAACCTTATTCCTTATGCAGGCCCTATCCTCGGAGCTACTTTTGGTGTGATAGTGGGTTTATCTACCGGAAGCTTTGAAGGCTCAAATGAAATATTTTTTATGATCATTAAGATCCTTTCGGTATTTTCCGTGGTTCAGTTGACAGACAATGTAGTCTTACAGCCATTAATTTTCTCGAAATCAGTAAAAGCACACCCTCTTGAAATTTTTGTTATTATCTTTGCCGGTGCAAAAATCGCAGGCATCCTTGGGATGATCTTTGCGATTCCTGTATATACTATATTTAGGGTGTCCTTTTTGGAGTTCTACAAAGGGTACAGGGAGTACAGCATCTTTAAACTGTAAAAAGAAAAATCAACAATGGCTTTACAATGTGGTATCGTTGGACTTCCCAACGTAGGTAAATCTACTTTATTCAATGCGCTGTCGAGTGCGAAGGCAGAGGCAGCTAATTTCCCTTTCTGTACCATTGAACCCAATGTGGGAGTGGTTACTGTTCCGGATAGAAGACTTAAAATTTTGGAGGACCTGGTCAATCCCAATCGGGTAATCCCCACCGTAATCGAATTTGTGGATATTGCCGGCTTGGTAAAAGGCGCGAGCAAAGGAGAAGGCCTGGGCAATAAGTTTCTGGCCAATATCAGGGAAGTAGATGCCATCATTCACGTGATACGCTGTTTTCAGGATGACAATATTGTACATGTGGCGGGCAGTGTGGATCCGGTATTTGACAAAGAAGTTATTGATACCGAATTGCAATTGAAAGATCTGGAATCTATAGATAAAAAAATTGCCAGGATTGAAAAAATTGCCAAATCAGGTGATGCAAAGGCCAGGAAAGAACTTGACATCCTGCAGCAATTCAAAAAGGGCTTGGAATCAGGAAAAAATGCCAGGGCCATTGAAATAGAAAGGGAGGATCTAGAGGCCGTCCGAGACCTGCATTTGCTGACGATCAAACCCGTACTCTACGTGGCCAATGTAGATGAAAGCGCTATCATAAGTGGTAATGCTTATGTGGAGCAGCTCAAAGAAGCGGTCAAAGAGGAAAATGCAGAAGTAATCGTGCTCTGCGCTGCCATAGAGTCCCAGATTGCGGAATTTGAGGATCCAGAAGAAAAATCAATTTTCCTGAGCGAGTACGGGCTGGAAGAAAGCGGTTTGAACAAACTTATAAATGCTGCGTATAGGTTATTAGATTTGATCACCTATTTTACCGCAGGTGTTCAGGAGGTTAGGGCTTGGACCATCAAAAAAGGCTGGAAAGCTCCACAGGCAGCTGGCGTAATCCATACAGACTTCGAAAGGGGTTTTATCAAGGCAGAAGTAATCAAACTTCAGGATTATGAAAAGTTCAAGACTGAAGCAGGTTGTAGAGAAAATGGTAAAATTGCGATAGAAGGCAAGGAATATATTGTAAAGGATGGAGATATTATGCATTTTAGATTCAATGTGTAACGATTCTTTCAAAAAAATTTGTACTTTTGCAAGAAACCAAACAAATTTATAGCGTTTAATAATCTTAGTTAACAATTGTTTAAATTTTATTTTTAATTACCGTGAGAATAAGACTAATATTTTCCCTGAAAAACAAAGGTGCTTATTTACCCTTTCATCACCAGTACATTCTGGCACAGTACCTAAAGGGACTCATCGTTAAAGGTGGGCGTGAGGAGTTTTTCAACTACAATTACTTCAACTTCTCTGGACTGAAAGGTCAGACCAAAGTAAGTAGAAGTGGACTTCATTACTATTCCAGTTTAGTCACCCTAGTGCTTTCATCACCCAATGAAGATTTTATTGACTATTTACTGGAGCAGGTATTTGATACTCCAAAAGTTGAGTTAGGAAACCTCATTCTTGCCCCCGAGTACACAGAACAGGAAATTGAACCTGAATTGGAGAGTTCAAACAAATTTGTTTGTATTTCCCCTTTGGTGTTGATTACCCCTTCTTTCAATGATGAGTCAGGCAAACGTTTCATCAACCCAGATACGGATGAATTTTCTGATCTGCTGTATGAATCCACGCTTACAAGGATGGAAAAGTCCGGTTGGTATAACCAGGAACAAATGGAATCTTTCTATAAATTCCAGGTCGTACCGGACATGAATTATGTAAATAAGCTCAGAGAGCAGCAAAAGAAATTTGCAAGAATCTACTCTGTTTATGACATGGATGTAAAGTATGAAGTGAGGGGCTACACGCTTCCATTCACTTTATATGCAGCCAAAGAGGTTCAGGACTTTGTGTTCAAATGTGGATTGGGAGCATTTACCCACAAGGGTTTTGGAATGCTGGATCTTGCCAATCACCTGCCGAGCCAAAGAACAGAACCTTATAAGTTTAAAAGAGAAGGTTTTATCCCTTACAAAGCCCATACGGAAAGACAAAAACCGGATGAGCTAGACAAGGAAAGTGAAAAAGAAGATTAAAAAAATCCCGATCAAATGGTCGGGATTTTTTTTTATAACCTTCTTTTATTTGGGTTAAGATTGAAATATCCTATCAATTCATCATACCTAGATCCCATATCCCTGTAGTACACCAGTACCTCATACTCATTTTCAGTTTCAAAAAAGCTCCCTTCAATGGGTAAGGGATTCCAGCCATCCTTTTCCTTATAAGCATATTTGTAATCGTACCAACCCTGCTTCAAAATAAGGGTGGTTTCATAGGTATTGGTTTTGGAATTGAGCGTCATTTTTGCATCAGGGCTAAAGCCCCATTCCGTGAGCGCCCCGATTACATAAGGTGCATCAGATAGTCCTTCGGCAGAAAGATTGAATGTCATCACCAGGTATTCACTTTCCAATTCATGGTTCATTCTTTCCATGTTCATAATGGCGTATTGGCCATTAAGGTCCAAATATTCGGAATAAACCGTATGCTGCCTGCTTTTGTCCAATCCACCTTCTGCATAAACTACATCTTCTTCCATACGCACCGCGCTTACATTAATCCCCCTTGCCCTTACCATTCTCAAATCCACAAACCGGAATTCATTACCCGCGTAGAAAGCATTGCTGCCATCAAACAGATTGTACTCAATCATTTTGATATCCTCCCGCAACATGGTGGGATTTCCCAATACTTTGATATTGTCCCATCTTTGGTTTTGGCGGAGCATCACCCTGAGGTTGTTTCTGGGATCAAATAAATCTCTCCCCTTGTAATTGAGATTGACATTGATCTGCTGCACTTGCCTTCTTGTCTCAGTCTGACTTGGGGGTACTATCCTAGCCGCCAGGTTGACCATGTTATTGAACACCATGAATCTCTTGGTCAAAATCACCTGGTTGGGATCTCTTCCCCTATATACTACAGCTACATAATTGCCTGATTTAAGCACCCTAGGAAGTACAATATTGTAGTGAATATAAGGAATTCGGGTATCTATAGAATAATTGTAGTCATTGATATTGAATTCATTGAAAGCTTCCAAGTACTCAGGCTCTTTCAAGTCAGACGGAGTCCAGTCCATGTTGCAATGGATAAGCTTGACGGAGTACATATCCGGATCGTATGCCAAGTCATCAAATGTCAAGTTCAACTCCACACCACTGTTCAGTCCGATTACAGGGGAATTGAGCTGGGCAGAAAAATCACCACTGTTGGGAAAAAGTCTGACCGATTGGATATTTTCTTCAAAAATACGATCATAATAAGCTTTATTTCCCTGTGACCAGCCTTGCTGATTTAAAATAATAATTAAAGCTAGGGTTAATAAACTGCGCATATCAATGTAATTTGGCTCCTGAATATTAGGATGAAAGATCAAAGTTCATGCCACCCTTTCCTCTCAAATTTCAACCTGCAGGTTTTCAATTTGTTCTGCAAGTTGCTCCCATTTTTTGTTCAGTTCCTCCTCTTCCGACTGCAATTCGCTATAACGTCGGTTAAGACTTTCCAGCTTATCCATGTCAGAATAGATCTCTGGCAAAGCCATTTCCTCTTCCAAAGCCTTTTTTAACCCCTCACATACCGTGATCTTTGATTCTACCTCTTCCAGTTCAGTTTCCTTCTTTTTGAGTTCTTTTTTGGCCATTTGGATTTCCGGATCAGACAATTGTTTTTTCTTTGGTTCCCTCTGTTTCAGGGGCTGCTCTTTTTTTTCAACCTCTTGCTGTTGGGATTTCCAAAAAGTAAATTCCTCATAAGTCCCAGGATATTCTTTGATTTCGTGGTCTTCTATATACCATATCTTATTGGCTACCCCTCTTATGAAATGTCTGTCATGCGATACTGTAATAAAAGTCCCTTCATATTGTTGCAAAGCCTGAATAAGGATATTCACAGACTGCATATCCAGGTGGTTGGTAGGCTCATCCAATAAAAGAAAATTGGCCTCAGATATCAATGTTTTGGCCAGTGCCACTCTGGATTTTTCTCCACCAGATAGTACTTTGATCTTTTTGAAAACATCATCATTGGTAAACAAAAAGCAACCAAGCACATTCCTGAGTTCAGTATCGGTTTTACCTGAGCCTGCCTGCTGCAGTTCCTGTAAAATCTCATTTTCTACATGCAGGGCTTCAAGTTGGTGCTGGGCATAGAAAGATTTGATGACATTATACCCCTGTTCTCCCTTACCTTCAATTTTTTCGGTCCCATCAATAACCCTCAACAAGGTAGATTTCCCTTTGCCATTTGCTCCAATAAGGGCGATTTTATCTCCTCTTTCAATGCGTGCAGATGTATATTTGAGGATGGTCAGGTTTCCATAAGATTTGGATACATGATCCAGGACCACTACATCTCTACCGGATTTTTTAGAAAATTTAAATTTAAAATTTACTGCAATATTGTCATCTACAACCTCTGAAACCCTTTCCATCCTATCCAAGGCTTTGATCCTGGACTGTACTTGATTTGACTTAGTGGCTTTGGCACGGAAACGCTCTATAAAGCGTTCCGTCTGCTTGATCATTTGTTGCTGGTTTTCATACGCATTTTGCTGGATTTCCATCCTTTCCTTTTTTTCATTTTGGAAAAATGAGTAATTCCCCGCGTAGCTTGTCAATGTGCCGTTGGAAACCTCAACTGTTGTTTCTATGCAATTGTTGAGAAATTCCTGGTCATGGGATACCACAATAACAGCTCCCTCATAAGTTCTGAGGTAATTTTCTACCCATTGGATGGATGGAAGATCCAGGTGGTTGGTAGGCTCATCCAGCATGAGAAGCGAAGGCTTCTCCAAAAGTAATTTGGCAAGCATTACCCGCATTCTCCATCCTCCTGAAAATGTCTTTAGAGGTCTTTGGAGGTCTTCCGTAGCAAATCCAATTCCTTCCAGAACTTCTTCTGCCTTGGCTTTGATCGTGTATCCTTCATTGGCCTCAAATTGATCCTGAAGTTTAGCCAACTTATTGATGACAACATCAGAATAGTCTGTTTCCATCTCTTTCAACACTTCATTGATGTCATCCTGCAATTTGAGGGTCTCTTTAAATGCCTCCAAAGCCACATCCAGAATACTGTCTTCCGATTGATAGGAAAGCAGGTCCTGATTAAGAAAGCCAATGCTACAGTCTTTGGCTTTTTGTACTTCCCCTTCGCTGGCTTGGATATCCCCATGAATGATTTTAAGTAAAGTGGATTTACCTGTCCCATTGAGTCCCACTAATCCAATTTTGTCCTTTGGTTTGATGTGCAAAGAAGCGTGTTCGTATAGGGCCCTGCCCCCGATGTAATATGAAAGATTATTAATGGATAACATGGTGCAAAAATAGTCAAAGTCTTTTTCTATATGGCAAAATAAAAAAATAAGGAGGAAAGGGTGCTGAAAATAAAAAAACAGTTTACAGTTCAAAAGGAGAAAAGCGCATCTATTGAAAAAAACTAACAATTGATGAATGAATTGATTAAATTAGAGTCTAATCAATCCCAATCAGACATGATAAGACATTCCATTGCTTTAATTTTATTGCTCATTTCTTTTTCCTGTACAGGACAAAGCACATCGAGCATTATCCAATTGGAAACTATTCAGCTTCCTGATGGCTTTGAAATCGAGGTTTGGGCAGAAGATATCCCGGACGCCAGGTCCTTGGCGATGAATGAAGATGGAAGCATTATCTTTGTTGGTAACAGACAGGGTAAAAATGTATATGCCATTCAGGACAGTAATGGAGATGGAAAAGCTGACAAAAAATATACTTTGGCTACAGGACTGCGCATGCCCAATGGTGTGGCATTTAGGGATGGTGACCTGTATGTGGCAGAGGTCAGCCGTATACTGAGATTCAGAGATATCGTGTCCAATTTGGATAAGCCCAATTATGAGGTGGTTTTTGACCAATACCCCGACAAAGCCCACCATGGATGGAAATTCATTGCTTTTGGTCCTGATGGGATGTTATATGTACCTGTTGGAGCCCCTTGTAATATCTGCGAGTCTGAAGAAATATTTGCATCAATCACCCGAATTGATGTTAGGGCAAACAATATCCAACCTGAAATCTTTGCAAATGGTGTGCGGAATACTGTGGGGTTTGATTGGCATCCTCAAAGTGGCGAGCTTTGGTTTACCGATAATGGAAGAGACATGATGGGTGACGATATTCCAGACTGCGAACTCAATCATGCTCCTGAAAAGGGGATGCACTTTGGCTACCCTTATTGGCATGCCGGCGATGTCAAAGACCCTGAATTTGGAAATAAAGGCAAAGGTAAAGATGCCTATATTGCTCCAGCAGCCAAATTAGGGCCTCATGTGGCTCCTTTAGGCATGCGTTTTTATACAGGCCAACAATTTCCCGATAGATTCCAAAATAATATCTTTATTGCCAAACACGGTTCTTGGAACCGCAGTAAAAAAATCGGCTATCAAGTGACCAATGTTGTCCTTGATGCATCCCAAAGGGTAGTTAGAGAAGAGGTTTTTGCAGAGGGCTGGCTGAATCATGATACCCAAGATGTCTGGGGAAGACCAGTAGATGTACTTCAACTCCCCGATGGCAGCCTTTTAGTATCTGATGATATGGCGAATTGTATTTACAGGATAAGCTATAGGAATTAGGAAAAAGGTTAAAGGGAAAAGGGGAAAGGGGAAAGGGGCTTTCCCCAATCCTTTCACCATTTACCTCGTCCCTTTCCCCTTTCATTTATTCATTAAATCTTCGATTTCCTCCGCTTCAATCGGGATATTGCTCATCAGGTCAAAAAAGCCTTTTTCCTCTATAACAATATCATTTTCAAGGCGAACACCTAGACCTTCCTCTTGAATATAAATCCCAGGTTCAACTGTGAAAACCATGCCTGGACTGATGGGTTCATGCATGGTTCCTACGTCATGAACATCCAAGCCAAGGTGATGGGATGTTCCATGCATGAAGTATTTTTTATAAGCAGGCCACTTAGGGTCTTGATTTTTGATGTCAGTTTGATCCAATAACCTCAAACCTAGAAGTTCAGACTGCATTATCAAACCTACTTCCTTGTGGTAATCCTGAATATTGACTCCAGGCCTTAAAATGTCTATGGCACCCCTTTGAACCCTCAGGACAGCATCATAAACCTTGCGTTGTCTTTCCGAAAATCTGCCATTCACAGGGATAGTTCTGGTCATGTCCGCATTGTAATTGCCATATTCAGCTCCCACATCCATCAGAATAAGGTCTCCATCTTTACAGGTTTCTTTATTTTCTATATAGTGGAGTACGCAGGCATTCTTACCTGTAGCTATAATAGGTTCATAGGCAAATCCTTTACTTCTATTCCGAACAAATTCATGGATAAACTCAGCCTCAATCTCATATTCTGTCACACCAGGCTGTAGAAAGGACAGAATTCGTCTAAAACCTTTTTCCGTGATATCGCAAGCCACTTGTAGCTGATCAATTTCTTCCTTTTCTTTCACTGCCCTCAACTGGTGCATCAATGGGGCTACTCTGTGGTATTGGTGCAGTGGATAACGTGCTTTGCAAGTTTTTATAAATCGGGCATCTCTGGTTTGCACTTGAACGGCCGCCCTCAAATGTTCATTGGTATTTAAAAAGACATGATCACTTAGGGCCATCAGCGTATTCAGTACGCCATCAAAATTTTCTACCCACTGAATATTTTCAATTCCGGAAGCTTCAAACGCTTCTTCTACGGTATATTTATGTCCTTCCCAAATTGCTATATGGTCACTGGTTTCTCTCAGGAAAAGGATTTCTCTCATATTGGGATCCGGAAAATCAGGGCAAAGCAGCAAAATACTTTCTTCTTGGTCAATTCCTGTCAAATAAAATAAATCATTGTTCTGCCTGAAACGCATGGTTCCGTCCGCATTGGTAGGTAAAATATCGTTGGAATGAAAAACAGCCAATGACTTTGGTAGCAGCTTTTGGGCAAGCTTTTTGCGGTTTTTAATGTACAGACTTTTAGGAAGTGTTCGGTATTTCATATTGCTTTTTTGAATGATGGTGTTGCCCCCAAGGACTATGAATTATTACTTTAATTAATATTACTCTAAATTATCAATAAGGACTGGGTTAAAAAAGCATTCTTATTTAATTTACCCCTTGCTTTTAATTGAATAACCCATCACAATTCGTTTAATTTTGTACCTTAAAGGCAGGAAGGATTTTACATGCAATATAATCTAAAAACATTGCCCAATGGCATTCGCATTATTCATCAAGAAGTCACCCATACCCGGATTGTGCATTGCGGATTTATTCTCAATATAGGGAGCAGGGATGAATCCAAAGAGGAAGAGGGAATAGCCCATTTTTGGGAGCATATGGCATTCAAGGGTACAAAAAAAAGAAAGGCATATCATATCATCAATCGATTAGAGTCTTTGGGAGGAGAACTGAATGCTTACACTACCAAAGAAAAGATCTGTTTCTATTCCAGCACTTTAAAAGAACATTATGCCAAGGCAGCAGAGCTTTTGTTTGATATCACCTTCAATTCCACCTTTCCCAAAAAGCAGATCGAAAAAGAACGTCAGGTAATTTTGGAGGAAATGGCCATGTACAGGGACTCCCCTGATGATTCCATCCAGGATGATTTTGATGCCCTGATATATGAAGGCCATGCGCTTGGCAGAAATATCCTAGGCACAGAAGAGACAGTGGGGAAATTTACGCAAGAGGATTTTTTTGACTTTGTATCCAGTAGACTGGATACCACCCAAGTAGTTTTTTCAGTGATCGGCAATATCAGTTTCCAAAAAGTGCTGAAGAAAATTGAAGGGCTGTTGCAGGAAATTCCGGTGAAAAGGAGTTTGTATGTCCGCAATGGGTTTTCCATGTACCATCCCAAAACCAAGATGGTTTTAAAAGATATCACCCAGGCGCACTGTGCCATTGGGAAACCGGCCTATTCTTTATATGACCCCAGGAGATTTAAACTTTATCTCCTGAACAATATTCTAGGTGGGCCAAGTATGAATTCCCGTTTGAATATGGCATTAAGGGAAAAACATGGTTATGTATACAGTGTAGAATCCCATTATCAGGCTTATTCAGATACCGGTTTTCTAGGTATTTTCTTTGGTACCGAACAAAAAACTGCCAACAGGGCCAGAAAACTTGTCCTCAAAGAAATGGAAAAATTAAGAGCACAAAAACTTGGCACCCTGCAACTGCATATGGCCAAAGAGCAGGCTATTGGACAAATGGCAATGGCTGAGGAAAATTACGCCGCTTTGATGCTGGTTTTTGGAAAAAATCTGCTCGATAAAGGAAAAATAGACTCCCTCGACAGTATATTTGAAGTGATAAGAAGTACAACTGCGGAGGAATTATTGGATATTGCCAACGAAATATTTGATCCACATCAAATGAGTTATTTAACCTATTTACCTACTTAAAATGGAATTTATTTCCCAGGATTTGCTTACGTACTGCGAACTTCACAGTGAAGAAGAAGACCCACTTTTAAAATATATTTCCAGAGAAACGCATACCAAGGTTTTGATGCCCAGAATGCTGTCTGGTCATCTTCAGGGGAAGTTCTTGGAATTTCTGGTAAAAATGCAAAGACCTGCTGCTATTCTTGAGATTGGGACCTATACAGGGTATTCCGCAATATGCATGGCCAGGGGACTTGGAGAGCATGGAAAATTGATAACTTTAGATATTAATGAAGAATTAGAAACAATGGTGCGTAATTTTTTTGAAAAATCAGGATTAAACCATAAAATTGATTACAGAATTGGAAACGCACTTGAAACCATCCCCTTATTGAAGGAAAATTTCGATATGGTTTTCATTGATGCGGATAAAAGTAATTATATCAATTACTACAATCTGATAATAGACCGTGTAAACCCTAATGGAATGATTATTGCAGACAACGTCCTTTGGTCTGGCAAGGTAATTGTTAATGATGGCCAGAAAATTGACAAGGATACACAAGCTATTTTAGATTACAACCGAATGATTAAAAATGACCCTCGGGTTGAAAGTTTACTTTTACCAATTAGAGATGGTTTAATGTTTGCAAGAAAATTATGAAAAGTATCAAAAATTTATTCTTAGGAAATTTAATTCTTTCTTTCCTTCTCCTTAATTTTTCTTTTGAGGCCCTGGCCCAAGCACCTGAAGTTCCCAGAGAAATGCAATTTGCAGATCTTACTATCAGGATCAATGAACAGGCAAGAAGGGAAATTCAACTGGATGTAGATGCGCTGCACCGCAATAAGATTTATTTCAATAACAAGGCCGAGCGGGCTAGCCTTTACTTCCCTTTCGTTGAAAGAGAGCTGAGAGAAGCCGGAGTTCCTGAGGATTTCAAATACCTGGTTTTACAGGAATCAAGTCTTGTAGCTGATGCGGTTTCTTCCTCCAATGCAGTTGGTTTTTGGCAATTCAAGCAAGGTACAGCAGAAGAGGTTTTCCTTAGGGCCGACATGCAAATTGACGAAAGAAAAAACATCGTTTCTTCTACCCGAGGAGCAGCTAGTTACCTCAAAAAGAACAATGCACAATTTGATAATTGGATGTGTGCTTTGGTATCTTATCAAATGGGTCTCGGTGGTGCAAGAGCTTATTTCGGAAGCCAATTTAATGGCAAAAAAACCATTGATGTGGACAGAAACTCTCACTGGTATTTTAAGAAATTTCTTGCCCATAAAATAGCTTTTGAAAATCAGATTGGGAATGTGCTGGTTAGCAACACGCAATACCTGGAAGAATTTAAGGTTAATGGACCGAGCTCTTTGAGAGAAATTTCCAAAAACCTTGGAGTCAGCGAAGAGCAGTTGGTTGAACTGAATAAATGGGCTGTTAAAGGAGAAATTCCAGGGGATAAAAC
>NZ_SLAP01000035.1 GCF_007126775.1 Cecembia sp.
AATTGAACGAACAAATCAATCTTAGCTTAAATATTTTACTTCAAATATCCAATTTCTAGGATTCGTAGTAGCCTGTGCCGATAGCTATCGGCAGAGCCCAGGTGGGCCCACCCCCAAGCCGCTTAGATTTTCTAAGCGGTTTTTTTTATTTTTTGGTTATGAAAAGAACCTCAAAAAGTATCCAGAAATTGGTGAGAAATTATTCCTTTTGTGTTTTGATCTCATCCACAAATTCACCAGGAAAGGCTACTTCGAACCATAATTTAGGTTGAACTTTGATGGCTTTTTTTATATGTTTAAAATTGTTGAAAGATGAAAATTAACAACTCGTATTCAAAGAAAATCCCGATCTAATACCTGTTCAGATAAGGCATTCTCAAAAAAAATCATCAACTTAAAACAACATCGGAGCAAATAAACTCAAATATTCTCTCCAGTTGGCCCAAGTATGCCCGCCTTCATTCTCATAGTATTCATGTTCAAAATTGGTTTGCTTCAAAACATCCAACAACCTTTTGTTGGATTCCATCACAAAGTCATCCACACCACAGGCTACCCAATATTTGGAGACTCCACTCGCTTTTAAAGCCAAAAACTTCTTTTCCATTTCATCCATATTCTCATTCTGATTGAATATGCCGCTACTAAATACACCTATATAGCCAAATGTGCCCGGATAGGTGATGGAAGCTGTAATGGTATGACCTCCTCCCATGGATAAGCCCGCGATAGCACGGCTCTCTTTATTGGCTTTTACCCTATAGTGTTTTTCAATGAAGGGTATTACATCTTCTACAAGACTTTTTTCAAACTGACCTTGAAACTGAACATAACTTTCTCTTGTAATCGGAGGTAATCCAGGTTTCTGACGCAAAGTAGACGTTTGCCAGGCATTTCCATTGGTCATGACGATGATCATGGGTCTAGCTTTTCCTTGGGCAATCAGGTTATCCAATATCAGATTTGCCCTACCCAAAGAGGTCCAGGCATCTTCATCACCACCCCCTCCATGCAATAAATAAAGCACTGGATAATATTCATTACTGGATTCGTAGCCTGGAGGAGTGTACACATACATTCTTCGGTTTATATCCAGAGAAGGCGAATTATACCATACCTGGGACATATTTCCATGAGGTGTATCATTCATCTGGAACAATTCAGCACCTTCCCCAGGTACCATCAGCAAGCTGGCATAACGTGTCCCATCTCTCAAGGCATGAGGATTTGTAGGGTCAATTGTGGCCACACCATCTACTAAAAAGTTGTAATGGTACATGGAAGAAGCCAATGGTTCAATGGTAACTGACCAAACTCCTTGTTCACCTTTTGTCAAGGGTAAGGTTTTTCCAAATCCCATCCAACTTCCATTGATGGTCACCGAATTGGCAGTTTCTGACAACACTCTAAAAGTGACAGCATTGTTAGGGCCAACTTCAGGAGAAACCACTTGTGGTGCCTGCATGGCACTGATTTCCTGTGCTTTCAGGTAGACAACATTGCCTAACAACAAAAAAGCAGCAAGGAAGGCTTTAAAGATTATCTGATTCATGGTATTGGGTTATAAAGTGTAATTATTCATTATTGGAATAGCCTTGGGGCAAACTGACTCAAGTAGACCCTCCAGTTTCTCCAAATATGTCCCCCCTCGCTTTCCTCATATTCGTAGGGCATGCCCATTTTGTCCAATTTCTCTCGGAATTCCACATTGGCGTCAAATAAGAAATCTGTTTTTCCTATCGCGATCCAATACAACTTGTACCCATTTTCCTTTTGAGTCTTTAGTGTACCATCAATGTCACTATAAACTTTTGCGGTAGCATCTTCTCTAGGCATAATTGCAGCAGAAAATAAACCCATGTAATCAAAGGTATTGGGATAATACCTGGATATATGCATAGTGTGAAAGCCCCCCATGGAAAGACCCGCTATTGCCCGATGGGACTTATCTGCTTTTACCCTGTAATTGCTCTCCACAAATTTTACGATATCCATGAAATTTGCTTCATAGGTGCCATCCATTGTTTTGGGAATCATGAATTGTGGTTTGTAGAATCCTAAACTTCCTTCTCCAGGTGCAGCATCTTGTATCACATTGCCGTTGGGCATAACCACAATCATAGGTTTGGCTTTGCCATGGGCAATCAAGTTATCCATGATCTGGGCAGTTCTTCCTAAGGAAATCCAAGCCTCCTCATCCCCTCCTGCGCCATGTAGCAGATATAGCACTGGATATTGATCAGTAGAATTTTCATATCCTGGAGGAGTGTAAACTGTTATTCTTCTTTCCATTCCCAATCCAAGGGAACTGTACCATCTGCGGGCCACGGTACCATGAGGGACGGTATTGGTTTTAAATAGGTCAGCATATCTTCCACCAATAATAAAAATGTTGGTAACCGAAGCCACATCTCTGATCAAAAATGGGTTATTGGGGTCATTTGTTGTGAATCCATCAATTATAAAAGAATAATTATACAGCTCAGGCCCTAGGGGTTCACTGGTAAATTCCCAAACACCATTATCACCTTTAACCAAATCGACTTTACCAGGGCCATCCACCATACCCATAGGAGATTCTATTTTTACAGTAGGTAAAAAATCACCGGTAACCTGAACTGTTTGGGCATTGGGAGCCAACAAGCGGAAGGTAACCTTATTGTTTTCCTGGATTTCCGGACTGATGATTTGTTGGCTACGGAAAAGCGCTTCTTGGGCAAAAAGCCCAGCTACCGTTGAAAACGCCAAGAGTAAAGGCAGCAAGAGGTATTTTTTCATAAGATTCATTGTTTATTTTCAATATGTAAAAATAACATAATGGAATTAGTTTTCCTATAGAATTGCGAAAGCAAAAATTTTGAATGGTTTAAAATGGGCAAATATAAGTTTCGCAAATGTGCCATTGGATAATTTATCCTGATCATAACTGAAAAAAAAGTCATAGTGATAGTACATTTGTAATATGTTCTGATCAAATACAGGGAGGACTCTTTTGTTTTGATCTGACCCTGACAATCCCATTTATTTTCAACCCCCATAAACACCCAAACTATGAAAACCAAAAGAATCTCCGTCATTTTCTTGCTTGTAGCCTTTCTGCTATCCATTCCATTTATTGCCATGCAGTTTACAAAAGAAGTCCAATGGTCACTATATGACTTTATCCTTATGGGGGTTTTGTTATCCATTACAGGTTTGGGAATAGATCTTGTTCTGAGAAAATTTCCAAAGCTTCAGCAAAGGTTACTCTTTATTGCCGTGGTTTTGGGGGCCTTCTTTTTAATATGGGCTGAATTGGCTGTAGGCCTATTCGGAAGTCCTTTTGCGGGGAGTTAAGGAAATAAAGTAATTCCACCCGTTGTGCTAATTAAGTTATAGCAACCTTCAAGTTATTAATAGGTCTATCAAAAACAAATTTATTTATGTATTGGATCAGTGTAAGAGCAGTAATCTTGGCAAGGATTCTTGTTTTAA
>NZ_SLAP01000200.1 GCF_007126775.1 Cecembia sp.
CTACCATTGACAGACTACAGTAACCGTCACCCTGAGTGAAGCGAAGGGTCTCCTATCATATGGGAGATGCTTCGACTCCGCAAGCTCCGCTCAGCATGACGTTTCAATAACTGTCATTACCTTTCTGTAAATGTCAAATTTTAAAAACTAGCATTGACAGATTGAAGAAAACATCATTCTGCGTGAAGCTAAAGCCTGCCCCGTAGCAATACGGGGAATCTCCTCTATTTTTGGGGCCCCTTCCTTCGTTAGGGTGATGCGTCATACAATGTGCCATTGGTAACAGCGAAGTATATAAATCAAACATTTCACTTAGAATCCTCGTGTCTATAAGGTAAGCTACATTCATTTTTATTTAAAACCTTATTTTATGAAAGCATCGGATTTATTTGTCAAGGCCTTAGAAAACGAAGGCGTGGAATACATTTTTGCTGTCCCCGGAGAAGAGAACTTAGATTTGCTCCAATCGATCAAAAACTCAAAAATCCGTCTGATAATTACGCGTCACGAACAAGGAGCCGGTTTTATGGCAGCAACCTATGGAAGACTTACCGGAAAACCTGGTGTTTGCCTAGCCACTCTTGGCCCTGGAGCCACAAATTTGGTCACGCCGGCAGCTTACGCCCAACTCGGAGGAATGCCCATGTTCATGATCACCGGGCAGAAACCCATCAAGAAAAGTAAGCAGGCACGCTTTCAAATCATTGATGTGGTAGACATGATGCGTCCCATCACCAAATACACCAAGCAGATTGTAAACTCCAACAATATGTCTGCTCAAATTCGGGAAGCTTTCCGCTTGGCCATTGAGGAAAAACCGGGAGCTGTTCACCTGGAACTACCTGAGGATATCGCGCAGGAGGATTGTGAAAACCGAATCTACGATCCTGTAGGACATATCATACCCAAGCCGGACGAAACAGCCATCGAAAAGGCGGTAGATATGATCCATGCAGCCAAAAATCCCTTATTATTAATCGGTGCCGGAGCAAACAGAAAAATCACCTGTGATGCGCTTAAGGATTTTGTAGACCAAACAGGTATTTATTTTTTCAATACCCAAATGGGAAAAGGGGTAATCGACGAGAGGCACCAGCAATACCTGGGCACAGCTGCCCTGTCCAGTAATGATTTCTTACATGTAGGAATCGATGCAGCGGATCTGATTATTAATGTTGGGCATGACGTCATAGAAAAACCACCTTTTTTCATGGAAAATGGTGGCAAGAAAGTAATCCATGTCAATTTTTCCCCTGCTGAAGTGGATCAGGTATATTTTCCCCAACTGAACGTGGTGGGAGACATTAGTAGTTCCATCAGGCAATTGACAGGACAGGTGAAAAAACAAATACATTGGAACTTTGATTTTTACGAAAAAATAAAGAAAGAGGTGCAGGGGCATTTGGGAAAATATTTCGAAGACACACGTTTTCCAATGCTACCGCAAAGACTTGTAAATTTACTCCGCAACAAACTGACTTCCGAAGACATCATCACCCTGGACAATGGTATTTACAAACTCTGGTTTGCCAGAAACTATATCTGCCATAAACCCAATACCTTGTTGCTCGACAATGCTTTGGCCAGTATGGGAGCAGGATTACCATCTGCCATGATGGTCAATATGCTTTATCCTGACAGAAAAGTGGTGGCAGTCTGTGGAGATGGGGGCTTTATGATGAATTCTCAGGAAATGGAAACTGCCGTAAGGTTGGGATTGGACCTTACGGTAATCATTCTGAATGACCATGCTTATGGAATGATCAAATGGAAACAGGAGGATATGGGATTTGATGATTTTGGACTGGATTACAACAATCCTGATTTTGTGCAATATGCGCAAAGTTATGGTGCCAAAGGCTACCGACCTGAATCAGACCAGGATTTTCAGAATATTCTTGATGAATGCCTAGCTTCAAAAGGGGTAAAATTGGTCGATCTTTCTGTAGATTATTCCCTGAATCATCCCATTTTAAATGTTATGTTAAAAGAGAAAGCAGAAAAATTATGAGTAAAAGTAAAACATTGAAAATATTTTCCCCTTATGATCAAAGTCTGATCAAAGAGATCCCCATGGTGGGAGAGACAGAAGTGGAAAATACCCTTCAAAAAGCATATGCCCTATTTTTAGACCGAAGCCAATGGATTCCTGCATATAAAAGGATAGCTATTCTAGAAAAAGTGCAGGCCTTGATGAAAGACCAGATAGAAGAACTGACGAAAATAGCTGCTGAAGAAGGTGGTAAACCCTATGCAGACTCCAAAGTGGAGGTCATAAGGGCCATCAATGGAGTTAAAATAGCCGCTGAAGAAATTGGCAGATTGACAGGGGAACAGATCCCCATGGGATTGACACAGGCTTCTATCAACAGAATAGCATTTACCATGAGGGAACCCATTGGTGTTGTGGCTTCTATTTCGGCTTTTAACCATCCCTTGAACCTGATTGTACACCAGACTGTCACGGCTTTTGCGGCTGGTTGCCCGGTAATCGTCAAACCAGCATCCACTACTCCGCTTTCTTGTTTGGCTTTTATCAAAATACTGAAAGAAGCAGGTGTACCCCGAGATTGGGTCCAGTCTATCATTACAGGCAATGAAGCTGCAGAAAAGCTTGTCACAGACCCAAGGGTCAATTACTTGTCTTTTATAGGTTCAGCAAAAATTGGCTGGTACCTAAAATCAAAATTAGCACCTGGGACCCGCTGTGCCTTGGAGCATGGAGGAGCAGCTCCAGTAATTGTAGAACCGGATGCCAAGATGGATGAAATGCTCCCTGCCTTGGTGAAGGGTGGATTTTACCATGCCGGTCAGGTTTGCGTCTCTGTGCAAAAGGTATTTGTGCATGAAAGCATTGCAGGAAAAGTAGCTGCTGAAATGGCCGAAATGGCCAAAAAACTGGTAGTTGGAGATCCTTTAGACGAAAATACAGAGGTGGGACCCTTGATTTTACCCAAAGAAGTGGACAGGATTGAAGAATGGGTAAAGGAGGCCAAAGAAAAGGGCGGAGAGATTTTATGCGGTGGCCATAGACTGTCCGATTCCTGCTTTGCTCCTACGGTAATTTATAACCCCCCACAGGATGTGCAGGTTTCCAAAGAAGAAATCTTCGGGCCTGTGGTTTGTGTTTATCCTTACCAAGTGAGGGATGAAGCCATCAAATTGGCCAATGCACTCAACTATCATTTTCAGGCTGCAGTATTTACCAAGGATTTGGATATTGCCTTGGATACAGTCCAGAAACTCAATGCCACTGCCGTCATGGTCAATGACCATACTGCCTTCAGGGTCGACTGGATGCCTTTCGGTGGGCGTGATGCTTCCGGAGAAGGTTTAGGTGGTATCCCCTACTCCATGCATGAGATGACAAGGGAGAAGTTAATGGTGGTGAAAAGTCGGTTTTTGTAAAGGGGGATGGAGAAAGGCAGATTTCGAAAAGGGAACCATTTTGAGCTAAGGCATTAAGGACTTCATTAAAAATGATAATATCCTTTGAGTTTTTTGGAACCTCGAATGTTATTCAAGTTTTGATTAAATCTTTTCCCGCTGCGTCCGTGGCGTGAAAACTGTTTTGTATGATGCGAGAAATATTCCTCGGTTCACGCAACAATCACGATTGCTGCCTATTAAAACCACATTCACACAGAGAAAACATAGCATTTTCCTTAATGAACTCCTAAACTTTCTTAACTGCTTAATGGTGAAACCCGAAATGCTTATCCCTTGCTTCTTCCCTCTAAAAAAGAATCCTGCCTGAACAACTCAAAACAGACAATAGATCCGATCTTTTTTTCTATTTTAAAAGCATGAAAAGACACGGATGGTTGCTCCTATGCATAGGAGTGATTTTTGGATTTACTCTAGCAAATACTGCTGGGAAAATCACCCGAAAAAAGGTAAAAGCTGCACAGGACCTTTTTGGAATCAGTTTCGACAACAAGGCCATAGATACCATGCTTGAATACCTTAGCCGCAATCGACAAGGCTACGAAAGCATGCACGACTTTCCTTTGGAGAATGATGTCAGTCCTGCTCTGATTTTTGACCCCATCCCTGTGGACTATCCAATTACTCAAAATGAAGGCTTGAATGACTGGAAAGTCAATGAAACAGCAGTAATGCCTGATAACATGGATGAACTCGCTTTTTACCCCATTTTGGACCTGGCAGGTTTAATCAAAACTGGTAAAATAAGCGCTACTGAACTGACCAGCCATTACCTTGAACGCATCAAATTATTCGATGATCAACTCCTGTCTTTTGTAACAGTAACCGAAGCCCTTGCTTTGGCACAAGCCAAACGTGCAGATGAAGAGTTGGCCCAAGGTATCTATCGTGGGCCACTGCATGGGATCCCATATGGGGTCAAAGACCTGGCCGCTCTTCCCGGTTATCCCACCACCTGGGGGGCAGCCCCTTATAAGAATCAGGTGATTGACCAAACGGCCAACGTGGTACGCAAACTGGAAGAGGCAGGAGCTGTTTTGCTCGGAAAAACAGTGTCCGGTACCCTGGCCAGAGGCGATGTTTGGTTTGGTGGTAAAACCAAAAACCCTTGGGATCTGGAACAAGGGGCTACCGGTTCTTCCGCAGGCTCTGGTTCCGCCACTGCTGCCGGATTGGTTGCCTTTTCCATAGGTACAGAAACCTTAGGCTCCATCATCTCCCCTTCGACACGGACGGGCAGCACAGGGCTTCGGCCTACCTATGGAGCGGTCAGCAAACATGGATTTATGGTCCTTTCATGGAGCATGGACAAGGTAGGGCCGATTTGCCGGTCAGCAGAAGACTGTGCCCTTGTTTTTGATTATATACGCGGACAAGATCCGTCGGACAAAACCACCAAAGAGGCCAATTTCAGACCCGCAGCCTTTTCAAATATCGCTCAACTTAAAGTGGGTATTTTTCAGGACCTTTTTGACAGGGACAGTTCAGCCACTGGCCAAAATAACCGAAGAACTTTGACTGAACTGGCTGAAATGGGTATTCAGCCCATACCCATGACCTTACCGGACAGCTTTCCCTTTGCAGCTTTTGATATCATTCTTAGGGCAGAATCAGGGGCGTTTTTTGATGAATTAATCCGCTCTGGGGGAGTAGACCAATTGGTGGAGCAGCATGAGGGGTCAAGGGCCAACTCCCTGCGACAGGCCAGGTTTATTCCCGCAGTGGAATATATTCAAGCCAATAGACACCGAAGCAAGCTCATCTTAAGCTTTCATGAATCGATCAAAGATTATGACATCATCCTCTCCCCCACTTATGGAGGCAGGCAAATGCTAATTACTAACCTCACCGGCCACCCTGCCCTGAGTCTGCCAAACGGGTTTGATGATAAAAACAGGCCTACCAGCATCACACTTATCGCGAATTATTTTGCTGAAGACAAACTGATAGCACTTGCCAAAGCCTATCAGACGCAACACCGTTATCATGGCCTTATTCCTAAGCCCTTGAAGTAAACATTGGATAAAATACCGGTAAAGTTTTTAGATGAAACACATCCTTCCCATCATAGTCATTGCCCAGTTTTTGAGTACCTCCTTATGGTTTGCCGGCAATGCCGTGTTGCTCGACATGGCAGCTGACTTGAACTTGGCGCCCGAATACCTTGGTCATCTTACCAGTGCGGTGCAGTTGGGATTCATTGCCGGCACCTTGGTTTTTGCGGTATTGACCATTGCAGACAAATTTTCTCCTTCCAAAGTGTTCCTAATCAGTGCAGTGATAGCTGCCTGCTTCAACCTTGGGGTAAGTTTATCCGGTGTTTCAGGATTGCATATCCTCCTTTTGAGATTTGGTACTGGATTTTTCCTTGCAGGGATATATCCTGTAGGAATGAAAATCGCTGCTGATTATTTCCAAAAAGGATTAGGCAAATCCTTGGGTTTATTGGTGGGTGCTTTGGTTTTGGGTACTGCCTTTCCGCATTTGGTCCGGAGCATGACAAATGAACTTCCCTGGAGGTTTGTGATATACACGACTTCCATCTTAGCTGTAATCGGCGGTTTGGTGATCTTCCTTTTTGTTCCTAACGGTCCTTTCCGAAAGAAAAGTCAATCCCTTGATTTCACGGTGTTTTTCAAAGTTTTCAACATCAAACCATTTCGTGCCGCAGCTTTGGGTTATTTTGGCCACATGTGGGAGTTATATGCTTTTTGGGCTTTTGTTCCACTGATGATCCAATACTATGGACTGCGCCACCAATTTGATTTTGATATTCCCTTTATGGCTTTTTCAATCATCGGCATCGGAGGTCTCTCCTGCGCTATGGGAGGTTTCATGTCAGAAAAATTCCCTCCCAATAAGATTGCCAAATGGGCGCTGAGCATTTCGGGAGTCTGCTGTTTGCTTTCTCCATTCTTGATTATCCAGGGATCCATGCTGATTTTCCTTTTATTTTTGCTGCTCTGGGGTTTGGCTGTCACGGCTGATTCCCCCATGTTCTCCACCCTGGTAGCTCAAAACTCCCCAGAAAAAAACAGGGGTACCGCGCTGACCATCGTCAATTCTATTGGCTTTGGTATTTCTGTAATCAGCATTCAATTATTAAATTTTCTCAGCCCGCTTATTTCTACCGAATTCCTGTTTTTAATCCTTGGCATTGGGCCACTGATCGGGCTTTTTCATTTCAAAAAGGAAGTTTTTATATCCAATTAAAACCCAAATTTTCGCATATTTTAACAACAACTCCCTGGCCAAAAATGAAAAATGAACAATCGAAAGAAGAAATAGCAATGCTCAAATCCCTGCCAGAGTGGACAGAATAGGAACACAGCATCAAATATGGCATAGATGTTTATACCTTCGAGGGAAAAAATGTGATGGGCATGGCCAGTTCAGAAAAGATTCATTTTAAAAAACTTTTTATTCCAGATCAGCGTAAAATCACTATCTTTAGTTCTTATATTTTTACATCCTGATCCACATTATGAAAAATAATCCTCTCTTATTTTTTACTGCATTGATTATTTTTTCCTTTAGTGCATGTTTAGAAAATAATGAGGATGAACTAATTCTCTCCTGCGAACCAGAAACCGTACACTATGGTGGTTTTATTCTAAGGTTTTATGATGGCAACCCCAATCAATCCGGCAATCGCCGGCCAATCAGACAAGAAGTTAATTGTTGGTCCGATTTAGACCCCATTCAGATTTCAGCACAAGGCGCGGGAAATTGTGGGGAAGGTTATGAAACTTATTTTGAAAATCCTTTTTTGGGACCATCTATAGTCTTGGGCGAATACGATCCAGAAATCAATTATTTTAAAAAAGCCCTAGAAGTCAGGGCTATTTTTTCCTGTATGGATTTCAGTACCCGGGAATCCTTTTTCAATTTATTTAAGCCGGCCCAATATGGATTGGCAACTGATTTTGAAGATTTCGGGAATTTTGTTATCGAATATTTTGAAAACGGAATCAGCTATTCCAGTCTAGGCGTGGCCAATTCGATTTTTAATGTAACCCTTTCCGACATTGAACAAATATCTATAAACAATGCTGATTTTGTCGTTTCCACTGTAAGATTCAATGCTTTGTTGAAATCTGAAAACGGCCAATACCTGAAAGTAGAAAATGCAGAGGTCAGAGGCCGGTTTTTCAGGATGTCACCTTTTGGTGTTGAATGGGAGGAATGAGGATAGATTGCATTTTTTGTAAATTCAAAAAAATAAAATAAAATGTTGGAAAATATACAACTAAGCTCTCCATGTCAAAACCTATCCTTTTCCTATCATTATTTTTACTTTTATCGGCTTTTTCAAAGGTAAAAGCACAAAAAGGTTATGAGCCCGGCTATGTGGTTACCAAAAGTCTTGATACCCTTCGCGGTTTGGTCAAGGACCGAAAAGAAGCACCATTTGCCAAAATTTACAAAAAAATCCGCTTCAAGGATAGTGGACTTTTTATAAAAAAATATAGTCCTAAACAGCTAAAAGGCTATGTTCGAGGTGGAGACCAATTTGAAAGCCATTGGATGCTGATAAATACACGCTTCCTAAAAATCGAATACCTCAGCAGGGAAAACTTCGGAAAAGAACAGTTTTTCAAAGTTATTGAAAGTGGATATTTGACCCATTATCATTGGGAATGGTTAGACCAGGAATCTTCTATAGTAGAACGGATAGAACTCTTTAAAAGAAAGGATGAAGATTATTTTATCAGGGTTACCCAAGGGCTATTGGGACTAAGGATGAATGCTTTGGAAATCTATTTTAAGGACTGCCCGGAATTGCTTGAAAATATCAGGAACAAAGAACTTCGAAGGCCAAGAGAAATAGCAGTGTTCTATAATGAATGGTTGAAATAGGAAGAACCAAGAGGACCGAGCGTTAAGAAAAGTTCTGGTAGAGCTTTTTAGTGAGGGGCCAGAGTGCAGGGTAAGATAAAGGTAAAAGGGAAAGGGAAAAGGGAATCAGGAAAAGGAGTCTAGATTAATAGTTCAAAACATTGAACGTTGAACTTTTGAATCTCCTAAATCTAAATATCTACAGTAGGTTAATTGGTATTTCGAACACGGTTACGCACTATCCGTATGATCCTCTTCAACGAAAAGGACCTACTGGAACACCACGGGATATTCCAACAAGACTTTGGTATTAAGACAATAAAGGAGTGGTTCTCATAAGTTTCGCTCATAAAATCCGCCTTATTGCCCAATTGGAAGCTGAACCTGTCCGGAGCATCGGGATGAAGCAGATCTCGTAGATTTTCGCAAATTTAAATTCCACCTTCCAACATCAGAAATCCGACTTAATGAATCCCTTAACCCCTTAATGTTCCAAAAAGTATCCCGTCTACATTACAAATACTTAATTTCCTCCTTCTTACCTGTCTTGACCGCTTCGAAAATAGCATCAATGATCACCATATCCTTCCAACCTTCTTCTCCATCTACGGGTATTATGGCTTTTTTACCATCCAAAATCATTGCAGCCATTTGATCCATCTGGGTGGTCTGATGGGTCACATGAGGTAAATCCAACCTACCTTTATGCGTCCAAGAGCGGATCGGACCATAACCGGTGGAAGGCTGCATCTCTGCAAAACCTTTATCTCCATTCAAATAAAACTTGTCAAGGTAATTCATATTGTAAGTAGAAAGACAAGAAGCGATTGCCCCTGATGGAAACCCTAGTTGAAAAGTAATGGTCTCATCTACTCCTTCCCTAAATTTCACCGGATCGGTTTTGACCTCCTGTGCCGTCACCCAAATTGGCTCCTCTCCCACCATATACCGGGCACCGTTGATAGCATATATGCCAATGTCCATCATGGCACCTCCTCCAGCCAATTCCCTGTTCAACCTCCATTGGGTTGGGTCACCAATTTTAAAACCACTCAGGCCTTGAAAAAATCTGATTGGTCCTAATTCTCCTTCCCTTCTCATCCGGACTATTTCTAATGTATTGGCTTCAAAATGCATGCGATAACCTATCAAAAGATGTACGCCAGCCTTTTTACATGCTTCAATCATCTCCCTGCCTTCTTGGGCATTAATCGACATGGGCTTTTCACATATAACATGCTTTCCAGCAGCCGCAACCCTTAGTGTCTGCGGATGATGTAAAGCATTGGGGGTAATGATATATACCGCATCAATATCCGGATTATCCTTTATGCCATCAAAGTTTTCGTAATTGTAACAATTCTTATCAGGAATATTAAACCTGGCTTGCCAATCCTTGATTTTGGAAGGGGTACCACTGATAACTCCTGTCACCTTGGCTCTTTTACAATCTTTCATGGCATCGGCTACCCGATTGGCATAACTGCCAAGCCCCATAATGGCTACCTTTAATTCACTTTCATTGTGGTAGGCTGTCTCCGTCAAACCAAAAATCTTTGGGGAAATACCCGCAACTAGTGGGATACTGATGGCTGAAGCAGTAATTTTATGGATGAAATTTCTTCTTGATTGCATAGTGATTTTAGGTTTAAGGTTGACAGAATGAATTGGACTTATAATTTATATAAAATTCCAAATGAAAACAGCGAATAGCTTGGTTTTCTTCATTTAATGAAAAAATCAGCCTTTCATTTCATTTCTAAGCAGATTTTTCTTCATGCTAATTGCATTTCGCTTGCATTATTGAACGATGTTTATTTGATTTGCCATGTTTAAAATTAAAATATGGGAGTAGCCGAAAGAAAAATTAGGGAGAAAGAGCGCTTAAGGACCCTTATCCTTGATTCAGCACGTACGTTGTTTTTTAGGTACGGTTATGAAAAAACCTCCATCAGAAACATCGCTGACAATATTGAGTACAGTCCGGGTATCATCTATCATTATTTCAGGGATAAAAATGAAATATTCCATGCCCTTCACAATGAAGGTTTCATTAATCTGAAGGCTGAAATGGAGTCACCGGCAGCTATAGCCGACCCTATGGGAAGAATGAAAGCCATGGGTAAAAAATACATACAGTTTGCTTTGGACAATCCCATCGTCTATGAATTGATGTTTACTTTGGAAGCACCTGTCGAACACATGATTCAGGACAAGGCTCAAACATGGACTGGAGGAGATGCCATATTCGAGCTTTTAAAGAAATGCGTACGCGAATGCATCATGATGGGTTACTTCCGTGGTCAGACAGCTGAGGCAACCACCTATATGATACTGGCCACATTGCATGGTTTGGTTTCTCTAAAGATCAGCAAACGATCTAACCTGATCAACCTCAATGAGAAAGAAAATTTGATCATGAACAGCTTTATGGCTTTCTCATATATGCTTGATAGACAATAGTCTATGGTTTTTATTTTAAATTTTTTATTGAAATGAACAATAGCTGTATTGATCATGTTCTTTAATTGATGTTAAATAAAAAGTATCCCTTCTACATTTTTGGGACCGTTATTTTTATACTGATTATGGTCAATAAAGTCATTGAAAAAAAACCGTATCCTGAATTTGTATACAACCCGGAATTGATAACTATCAAGCCAGATTCTACTTGGAAAGGTACCCCATTAGATCAAAATGGAAGGTATACCAATCTTTATCAACCTTTTGAATCAGGTTTTGGGGACCTATTGAAATGGCAACTGAGTAAAAACCCTCAAAAAGAAGCAAAGAAATCAGAGCATCGAAGACTACAAGTTGCCTTTGACAGTCTTGTTTTTCACAAATCCGAAGATTACCTAATCTGGCTGGGACATGCCTCCTTTCTCATGCAGCTGAATGGTAAAGTCATACTGATTGACCCGCTTATCTTTGACAATGCCTTCCTCAAAAGAGAAAGCCCTATGCCTTTTCCAATAGAGCTACTTCCTGATTTAGATTATTTATTGATATCCCATAACCACAGGGACCATATGGATTCAAAATCCATCAAATACCTCCTTGAAAGAAATAAAAAAGTTAAAGTGCTCACTGGACTTGGGATAAGATCAATTCTTGACAATTGGGGCAATGGTCAGGAAATACAGGAAGCAGGATGGTTTCAGCAATACAATTTACAGGATTCTTCTCTGAGTATCACTTATGTTCCGAGTAGACATTGGTCCAGAAGAGGTTTGTTGGATGAAAACAAAAGTCTTTGGGGAGGTTTTTATATTCAGAATGGTGCATTTTCGGTCTATTTTATGGGAGATAGTGGACATGGCCCTCACTTTGAGGATATCAGCAATACCCTAGGCTCTCCGGATTATTGTTTGATGGGTGTAGGTGCTTTCAAACCGGAGTGGTTTATGTCCCAGGCCCATATCAGTCCTACAGATGCCATAAATGCTTTCAATATGATGCAGGGAAAGTATTTTATCCCCATGCACTATGGAACTTTTGATCTTTCCGATGAACCAAGAATGGAGCCATGGGATATTCTTTGGGAAAACAAAGAAAAAATTGACGGGGAATTGATCAGGCCTCTACTCGGAGCCAATTTATTGACTTTTGGGAAGTAAGTTTTATTAAAATATATCTTCAATAATTTGAATACAAGTTTATTTGATAGATAAAATTACTCCTCCAAAAAGTATGCAAAAATGAGGATTTCCTATGCCTTTATAGTATCCCATTTTGCTTTTCCCTTTCTCCTTATATCTTACATCTTCAGAAAGCCGATTTACCTCAGGATATCCCTTTCCTGCCATTTCTGTAAAACCCGCTAATAATGAGCTCTTTTACTTAATTTTTTTATATCTTGCCTTTAGCTACTTAAATGAACACAAATCTTTCCGACCTTTCCAATTTCTATGGACGAAATAGACGATTCCATGGTGGAAATCCTTTACAAAAACTCAGGCATGAGGCTTGATGAATGGATATCCATGATTCAAATTTTAAACCTTGACAATCAAGAAAAAATAATAAAATTCCTTATGGACCATGAGGGATTGACATATAGAACTGCGCGATTTATTGCTTTCAAGGTCCTGCTGAAACAAAAAAGTAAGAAAGCTTGATATTAAGTTTTATTTTTGAAAATGAATAAAGCCTTCCTGTTCCTTTTTTTTATATACTTCTTCTCTTGTAAACCCAAACAGGAAAAATTCCCAGCTTTCCCTGTTGTAGGTTATATTCAATTGGAAAATTCCATATTGGAAATTTCAGAAATAGGTAATGGCTTGCAGGTTCCCTGGGATATAAGCACCTCTATAGAAAATGAAATTTGGTTTACACAAGTTAATGGGTCTGTACATGTCTTGGATTTAAC
>NZ_SLAP01000196.1 GCF_007126775.1 Cecembia sp.
CTCCTTTTTGTTGAAGTGTTTTTCATAAAACTCGAAAACCCTCTTCCAATGATCATGGAAATCACGCTCGTTGCTAGCTACACCTGCACCATGACCCCCATTGAGGTAATTGACCCATACCACATCCTTTCCTAATCTTCGCATGGCATAATAGAGTTCCCTTGAATTGGTGCCAGGCACATTCCAATCCCCTTCACCTGTCATGATCATATGAGGAGTTTTGATTCGGTCCGCATTCAGTACTGCTGTGGTGGCCAGGTATTTCAACGGTGCATCCCAAAGTGTTTCACCGATTCGGTCCTGACCATATTCCGCTGCAGTATAATTCCTCGTTCCGATCTTTGGACTATCTCCAAGGAAACTGATAATATTGACCTTCCCGGAAATATTGATTGCTGCGGCAAACCTATCGGTCTGTGTAATCAGTAAAGAAGTCGCGTAGCCACCATAGCTTCCCCCCTGCACCCCTACTTTGTCATTGTCCACCTTGCCTTCATCTACCAGTTTATTTATGGCTGCGGTGATTCCCTTTACCCAAGCTTCACCGGGATATCCCATTTCCAGGTCCACTGATGGACGCAGCGCGAAATACCCCTGATTGGCAAAAAGGTTCATATTTCTATTGTATCCATTTGCAAGGAATGTTTCATAGACTTCGCAGACAAGGGGATACTTTTTGCCCTCTTCGTAATCCACAGGATAATAAAGGATTCCTTTAAGTTCTTTGCCGTCTACATTTCTGTAGGTGATCAACTCAGACCTTGTGATCTTCTTGTCCGCTAACCATGGATTAAGATGGGTCAAAGGCTTCATTTCCGCAAAAGACCAATCGCTCACTACCAAATCAGCCGGCATATCTCCATCGGATAAATTCAAAACGACTACATCTTCATGTTTGGCTTTCTGTAATCCTGTGTAAAGACGATCATCTATGATCAGGGCTTCCATTTTGCGGTCAGTGAGATCAAATCGGACAAATCCCCTTCTCCAGCGGTCTTTTTCACTGTATGAAAAATACAGGTAATTTTCATCCTTAGACCAATGCTCAAGTTTTAAGCTAGGGGCTTTTTCTTTATCCTCGGGAAATTCATAGACCATTTCCAACTGCTCGCCTTGTGCATCTGCTAACCAATAGCCTTTATCCGAACTCAGGAGTAATTTGTTTTCGGAAGGAGACCAGGAAGAAATGGAAAACTTCACCTCCTTTTTCTTTTCCTTATCGGTGAAGGCCTTTCCTTTGGTGAGATTGAGTGAATCCACCTGACCCAAAGTTTGCACATAAACATAGCCTGAATCCACCCAAGCAAACTTTCTTTTCGATTCTGACCAATTGAAGTTTCTTCGTTCTTTGTTTCTTTTGTAAATGATATGGGCAGAATCAAGGTTGTCCAGTTGTTTATAAGAAACCTGATACGCTGTCCCTTCATTTCTTACATAGGAAGTTTTTTCTGGGAAAGTCTCATTGAAAATCAAGAATTGATTATCCTCTGAAAGGTAAACACCCCCATAATTGGCTTCCGGAAGTATTTCCTGAGACTTTCCATTCGTCAAATTAACTTTTATCACTTTGGTCAAAGCGTTGGTATTTCTGATTTCATCCCATTTGAGAAAGGGTTTATTCCCGTCATATACGACAACAGGACCCTTGGTGGCTTCATTGTAGAGCGCCATGGCCCTATCTAACCAATCAGGATTTCTGGCATGGAGCAGTATGGACTTGCCATCAGAAGTCCAGGTCAAGTCCGAATTGGCCAACAAAGGATTTCCACTGATCTTTATTTCATTCATGCGTTTGCGGTTGGTATCGTAGAGCATCAGGTGGAGCTTGTCTCCCTTTTGCTCCAAAAATGCCAGCTCTTTAGAATTGGGAGACCAGGAAAATGAGGTTACTCTGGATTGTTCCTTATAGGGATACAGCATTTCACCATTTTGGGTATCGAGGATGACAAATACTCCCGGCACAACATTGAGGTAGGAGGGGTCTTGAAATCTGAAATGATCCACATCAAATCGGGAACTGCCATCTGAAATCAGCCCTGCCAACAACTTTCCATCATCGGATAAAGCAGTGTTGCCGATGGATTTGACATTAATGGCATCTGCGACGGTGAAATTGGTTTTTTGGGCAAAAGCCAATGAGGATAACAGCAGACCAAGCAGGATAAGGGGGAAAGCGGAAAGGTTTTTCATGGGAGGATTGTTGATATTCACTCCAACAAAAAACAGCATTTCCATGGCTTTCCCCCTACCGTTGGCAAAAAAATCCAACTATCTGAATAAAAACATCATTTGGAAGGTCAGGCATGCTTGTGTAAAAAACGGGATAAGGGGTTTTGTTAATTACATTCCCCTTCGGTAAACTTCAAAATACCTCTGGCACCGGCTTCGCAGGCATTGCCGTAGGTTTTTCCATCGCATCCGCAGACGGGTTGATAGATGGATGCACACATGGTGTCTTCCTTGATCTGACGGCTATCGAAGCAGTCAGTAGCCAACAGTACCTCTGGTCCTGGGTCTAAGGTCTCACACATAAAAGCTGTGGATAATAAAAAAGGAAGGATAAATAGCAGGTTCAGTGTTTTTTTCATGGTCTTTGGTTTTTTGATAAGACGAAAGCGGCTGGGGAAATGCTACAGGGAAGGGGGAAATTTTGGGAAAATTAAACACGGAAGAAAAAGCCGGTCAAACCATCCCACTCAAAACCAATTCTTTATAAATTTTTTCACAAGTATTTTGTCCTTTTTTAAAACAAAAACCAACCACAAACCTAAAAACTCAGTATATAATCTTATGAAAAGACTGTTGATCCTAATCCTATTTGGTTGGTTGGCGCAATCATGTATTTCCGCCAGAATCAACTCGCACCAAATGGTGCAGCAACCGGAGCGTATCAGTAAACTCCTGCTATTGGTAACTGATTCGGATAATGTCTTTTATGAATGGAATGAAGATAATTACAATGCAGTGCTTTTAGGTCAGTTCAACAGTATGGATGGCTTTGACCTGAGAAAAAGAATCCACAACCAATTGCAAATGCACTTGAATACCGTAAAAATCATCCCTGCTGACCAGAAATTTGATATCCATAAACTGGTCTCCATGGATGAATTTATCCTGAATATCAATGACCTGGAGTATGATGGAATCCTCTTGGTACATACACGGGCGCTTTGGCGGGAAGATGTGGTCATCAACGGGGACAGCTACTCCAACCCCCGATCAGAGTTCCATGTATTTTTGATGGACAAAGACCTCTTCGAAAAGCAGTACATGGCCAAAATGTCGGTGGATGGTTCTGCCATAAACAGCTTCAATAACCTCTTCAGCCGCTTTTCCAGAGAACTGGCCAAGGACCTCAGCAACAAAGGATTTATCCTAAGACCTGCGGTATTGTAATCCCAGTATTTAGGGTCTGTTTGAAATACCACAGCATCACCCTGATAATC
>NZ_SLAP01000199.1 GCF_007126775.1 Cecembia sp.
ACTTGTAGATTTATCTTCTTTTCACTTTTATCACTTTTCCCGACTTTCGGGACAGGTTGTGGTTCATAAAACAAATCGAACTGTTGTTTTTCAAAATGAGGTATTTCTTTTTTCTATCAAACTTTTATCAAACAGGACAAATGTGACCTACTTCCCGTCTTAAAGAAAAACAGAGTCCTATGCGTTTCTTTTTACTGCTCTTTTTCCTTTTCTTTTCTGTCAGGTCTGCGGCACAAGTGGCCCAGGATGATAAACCTTCCCTATTGCTCTACCCGGAAGTTTATGAGGTAATCCACCTCCAGAATACATTAGAAAGCCAAAAATTGATTGCTGAAAAACTGGGCGAATCAAAGGAGGTGTTTTGGAAAGCTTTGGAAAATGAAATCATTTTGATTAAAGTCCATGCATCGCAACCAGACTCAAAAAACCCTGATAAAAGTCTAGTGAATCTGCTAAAACAATCCTCAGAATTCACCATTCTATCCAATAAGCGCTATGGAAGAGAATACCTTCCTCAGGTTTATGCTTGGTGCTTAAACAACCCTTAAAATACTTATCTCCTTTTGTTCCCTATTGTCCCTGTTGTGGTTCAAAATAAAAAGCCAATTATCGGTAAACCTTGTCTATTCCAATCGCTGACACCATCAATTTTTTCAAACACAAAAGAACACAATAGTTACAAAAGTAACCTGAATTACCCTTAGACCCCAAAAGCCCACTCCTTTGCTCCCTTTTGTCACTTTTGTGGTTCATAAAACAAATCGAATTGTTATTTGACAAAAAAGGATCCTTCTCATACTTTAACAAGCTGTTCGTTTACTATATTTCAACATCATCACTAAACCGTAAACAATTGGCAATCAGTACTTTAATCATTATTTAATTTAATTTTTTTCTCCCTGTAAATCAGCAGGTTAATAATTGAATGGAAAAATTTTTTAGTTTAAAACTTGACAACTAAGCCATTTTTTTTATTTATAAAGGATTAGTTCTTACCAGTAAGAATTTTTCTTATGCCTGAAAATCAGGTAGTAATCGGGAAATTTAAAAGAATTAAAAAATGAAACTAAAATCTTTAATCATTTGTGTTCTTATAACTATGGGGTTTGGGTTAAATATCAACAGGAGTATCCCTAATAATTCATTACTTACCATCTCTTTAGGCAATCCAGTTTTAGCTCAGGCCTCCTTAGAAAATAAAGGCATGGAAGCTACAAGAGTTTATTGCCACGCCTTAGAAGTTCACAGATGGATTTGTCAGCCAACTAATAAGGAGGTAGGTTGTGGTGATTTAACAGGCTGTCAATAATCTTAAACCAATTTAGTTTAAGAATTTATCCTACTATTTAAGTTGTAATATGTTTATTGTTTAAAAAAAAGTGTTTAAACAATAAACCTATCAGTTTTTAAAACTGTAATAAATTACAAAAGCTAAAATGAAAAAATTTAATTTAATTCTACTTCTAATTTTGAGTGCATGCACAACTAATGAGGATAGTGAAATAAATAACATAGAAATTCAGATAGATCTTGAAAAATCAAAATCGGTAAAACTTTCAGATTATTTTTCTTCCATAGAATACATTTTTCTATCGAATAATGAAAATAACTATTTAGCCCAGCCTTACACTATAGTTAAAAAATCAGGCTTATTTTTTGTCCGCGACATATTACTGAATAGTATTTTGATATTTGATGGACAAGGAACGCTGATAAATGCCATTCTTTCTTCAGGTGCTGGCCCGGGAGAATTCCAAAGCATAGATAATTTTTTTATTGGGAATGAATTTGTTTACGTAAAGGACGTTTCATTAAGGAAAATGCTGATATTTGATCATGAAGGCAACTTTATAAGCGAAACGCAAAATCTCTTTGGACAATCAAATTTTTATATCAGTGAAGCTTTTGAATTGTGGTACCTGAACAACCAGGCTGAATACGATTTCAGAATAATCCGGAAAGCCAATGATGGTGAGATATCAACATTCTTGAATTATGATGAATGGATGGCTGATAAATCTGCCATGAAACCGAATAGTTTCATAGAATCAGCAGAAAATGAGAAAATTTATTTCCAGTTACCTTTCGGTTATGAGTTGGCCCAATTTAGTCAAACCGGTTTTTTGGAGCGGGTCATTTCTTTGGATTTTGGAAAACACAATTTTAAATCTGCGGACAGAAATAGAATACCTATTTTCGAACAAACCAATTTTGCGGAAGAAAATGATTTAGTTGATGATTTGATCAATTTTTTCCCAGTTCCAAGTGGATATTTCGCTTATTTTACTCAGGGAAGACAAAAAAAACACCAGCTATTGTTTGATGAAAATTTTGAGATTAAGTTCCAAGCAAAAAATTTGATAAATGATCTTGATGGATTGGAATTTGCATTCACCCCATGGTTTACTGAGGATAATAGTATTTACTTTTTAACAAATAGCAATGCATTACTACTCGCTTATAGGCAAAGCTTCGGTGAGGACATTGCAACGGCATTATCCAAAAAATCAGGCGCTCTCCATGATTTCGTTGAAGAAAATTTGCTAGATCTCCAAGAAGAAAATAACATATTGGTAAAACTTACACTAAAATAATATGGCTGATTTGGTGTAATTGATTTGCTTAAAATGGATTATTATTGCGATTAAGAGATTAATACTTGGTTCTTCAACGAGCAATAAAGTTCTTATCTCCTTTTGTTCTATTTTGTCAATTTCCCGACTTTCAGGACAGGTTGTGGTTCAAAATAAAATACTAAGCTGTTCTGTTTGGAATAGATTTGTTAAAATCAGAAAATCACAACCCCAAATGAACCAACCATTACAACAGTTACAACTACCTGAATACTTGTCCCCTACTTCCCCAACAACTTCCTCACGCCTTCCAGAATCTCCTTGAAGCCTTCCTTGAAATGTTCAGCAGAAGCGGAAAGGTTGGGCTCCATGTCTTCCTTTTTCTCATTGTAGAGCTTTTCTACTTTCTCCTTGCCCTTTTGGAATTCAGCCTCCAATGTCGTCCGCTTCTCCTTGAGGTCTTTGATCTTTTTCTCAATATCTTCCTTCGCTTCTCCCCCTGCTTCCTTACCTTTTTCGATTAATTCTTCTATTTTAGTGCCTATGTCCTGAAGGATAGCTTCTACTTCTTCAAATCCGGTCTTTTTCGCAGCCATAATGTGAAACGTTTTAGTCAAATACCCAAAATATGATCAACAAGATACTCAATAAGCTCCAAACTACCAGCAAACTCAAATACAATTTGTTTGAACAGAGTGAAGTCCTTTTCAGGCAAATGGAGGAAATCTGCCATACCATCGCCCAAGAAATCCATGCTGCCAACAAGGATGACAAACCCGTTCCCCTTAAGGTAGAACGCATCAATGACTTTGAATTTATTTTCCGGATTGGCGGGGATGTGCTGATCTTTATCCTGCAGAGCAATATTGTCCGTCTTTCTGACGATACTTATCTCAGCAAAACCAAATACCTAAAAGACGACCTGAGCTTGAGGTATTTTGGCCAGATTCTCATTTATAATTTCTTAAGTGATACCCTCACCTACGGGAGGTTGGAGGACCCGGGATATTTGATCAGCAGGATATTGCTCAATAAGGAAAACAAGTTTTTCATAGAAGGTGACCGAAAAATCGTTTACTCCTTTCCCGATCTCAAGGAAAATCCGGTTAGCCCTGAAAAAATGCGCGACCTGATCGAAAAACTGATAGAATCTGCCCTGGATAATGACCTCTTGGCTCCCGCATTTCAGGACCTCATGCTAATCACTTACCACCAAAAGCTGGAGCATACCTCAAGTATGGGCAATCCAAAAAAAATAGGTTTTGACCTTTTTGCCAAACCCCGGGAATAACCAGGGCTTGCTGAAAAAGTCTCAGGTATGCCAGCTTCAAAGCGGACGAATGAAGATGTATGCTTTTACTTCGAATGAGCCCAATGAAGAACCTGTCAAGTCGACAGGCAGGGATGGTATGCCTGAAGCTAGCCTGAAAATTTCGAATTTTGAAATTTTCAAGTGCACGCAAATCAAACCAGATCATTTAATAAGTTGCGTCTGCTTAAAAAGACAAGGCTTAGTAAATGCGGAATTCATCAAAATTTAAAGAAATTATTCTCCAATTGGCGTTTTTCAGCACGCCCTAACTATTCTTCTATGGTTTCAGGAGCCTGTGTCTGCTTTTCATAAAGCTCTGCATAGGTTCCTTTTAAAGCCATCAAGGTGTCATGAGTACCTTGTTCCACCATTTCACCATCATCCAATACGATGATTTTATCAGCGAGCTTGGCAGATGAAACCCTATGGGAAATAATGATAGATGTTCTTTTGGCCATAATCTCTTTCAATGCCGTCAGGATGGCGTTTTCAGTTTTGGTATCAACTGCTGATAAGCAATCATCCAACAACAAGATGCTGGGTTCTTTAGCAATGGCCCGGGCAATGGATACCCTTTGTTTTTGACCGCCGGAAAGGGTGATGCCCCTTTCCCCAAGCCGTGTTTCAAATCCTTTCGGGAAATCGATGATATTTTGATACACGTCCGCATCTTTTGCCGCTTTTTCTACCACTCCTTCCGGTATGGTGTCCAACCCAAAGGCAATATTGCTTGCTATGCTGTCACTGAAAAGAAATATGTCCTGGGGGACATAACCTATTTGCTTTCTCAAAGAAGCGATATCATATGCCCGAATATCCCTGCCATCCACTTGAATGTTGCCTGAATCCGCATCATACATCCGCATCAACAAATTGGCTATGGTAGACTTACCTGATCCGGTGGTGCCGATAATTGCCAGAGATTGGCCAGCATCAATTTTGAAACTCACATCCTTTAGGGCATGAATACCCGAGTCAGGATACTCAAAACTTACTCGGTCAAAAAGTACGTCGCCTCGGATGGGCACTTCGAGAGATTCGGTGCTAATGATGTCATTTTTTTCATCAAGAAACTCATTGATTCTTGCCTGGGAAGCTGCTGCCCTTTGGACAATACTGGTCACCCAACCTAAGGAGGTGACGGGCCAGGTCAGCATATTGACGTACAGTATAAATTCCGCAATCACCCCATAGCCGATTGTTCCATTCATAACCTGAATACCTCCAATATACACAGTCAAAATGGTACTGATCCCTATCAAAGCCATGATCAGTGGAAAAAACAAAGCCTGAACCATCGTAAGACTGATGGACTTCTCCTTGTAATCTTCACTTGCTTTGGCAAAATCATTGGCAGAGTCATTTTCTCTGACAAAAGCCTTTAGCACACGGATACCTGAAAAGGCTTCCTGAACAAAGGTACTCAAACCGGATAAGCTACGTTGTATTTTTTCTGAGCGCTCATTGATCATGTTGTTGACAAAATAAATACTCAGAGAAAGGACGGGGAGCGGTAACAAAGAATAAAGTGTCAGCTCCACGTTCACTGAAAGCATATATCCGATCACCATGGGAAACAATACCAGCAAGTTTAAACCATACATGATGGCTGGCCCCAAATACATCCTTACCCTACTGACATCCTCGGTTATCCTTGCCATCAGGTCTCCTGTACTGTTTCTTCGATAGAAGCTCAGTGGAAGGTTTTGGTAATGTGCAAATATCTCGTTTTTCATGTCATACTCTATAAGCCGTGACATGATGATAATGGTCTGTCGGATAAGAAAAAGGAAAAAACCTCTCAAGAGTGCCATTACCAGGATCAACACCCCAAAAATAAGGATATACTTCAAAAAGGCCGATCTGGCAAATACTGCTAATTCCCCATCAGAAAACACCTGATAAAAGGAAAAAACCTCCACCACATAATCTATGGCAATTCTTACCAGTTGTGCAGGGATAATAACAAAAAAATTGGAAATGATTGTAAATAAAGTTCCCAGTAGGAGGTAACCCTTGTATTTGTAAAGGTACTTATTAAGACGCCAGAGTGGTTTCACGAAATAAAAACTTTTAAATCTCTTGATTAGTTTTATTAAACTCTATTATTTGCATTAGTAAAGCATAAACAAAATATATAATTTTGCTTCATATTTTACAACAGACAACATTCCCAAATATAACACATTAAAAAATTCCAAGTTCAGATGGTAGAGATTAATACTGAGGAAAAAGTGAAGGAAGGTTCCATTTACGGGCAGATTACTTCATTGGGTCACGAGCAAATGGTCATTTGCTATGATGAGCCAACAGGCCTGAAAGCCATCATCGGCATTCATAATACAGTCCTTGGCCCAGCACTGGGAGGTACCCGCATGTGGAATTATGCCACAGAGGCGGAAGCCATAACAGATGTATTGAGGCTTTCTAGAGGCATGACTTTCAAAGCAGCCATTTCCGGTTTGAACTTGGGTGGCGGAAAGGCTGTGATCATTGGAGATCCAAAATTAAAAAGCGAAGCTTTTATGAGAAGGTTTGGGCGTTTTATAGAGAGTCTGAACGGAAAATATATCACTGCTGAGGATATGAATACCAAAACCAGTGATATGGAATACATCGCCATGGAAACCAAACATGTGACCGGTCTTCCCGAATACAAAGGCGGAGGCGGCGACCCATCTCCGGTAACTGCTTATGGGACATATTTGGGCATGAAGGCCGCTGCTAAAAAGGCCTATGGCTCTGATTCACTGAATGGTAAAAAAGTGGCGGTACAGGGAATCGGTCAGGTCGGAAAATACCTGGTCAACCATCTTGTTCAAGAAGGAGCTGAGGTATTTATCACCGATATATTTGAGGACAGACTGAAGGTTGTATCTCAGGAAACAGGTGCTACTGTGGTGGCTCCTGACAGCATTTATGATATTGATATGGACATATACGCTCCATGCGCTCTTGGAGCCACTATCAATGACGATACCCTTGATAGGCTAAAGTGCCAGATCATTGCCGGCGGGGCCAATAATCAGCTCCTTGATGAGGAAAAGCACGGAAGGATGGTCTTGGAAAGAGGAATAGTGTATGCTCCTGATTTCCTTATCAACGCAGGAGGCTTGATCAATGTGTATACTGAATTTCTTGGCGGATACAAAAGAGAAGTGGCCTATGGGCATGCTGAAAAAATCTATGATACTTGTTTGGCCATCCTTAACAAGTCAGAAAAAGAGCATATCCCCTCACAACAAGCAGCCATAGAAATGGCATGGGCTAGAATTGAGGCAATAGGCAAAGTAAAACTGTCCCATTAAGAAAATAAATACATCCCAAAACCACCTGTGGGGGAACTTTACCCAGAGTCAGGTGGTTTTTTGTATAACAATTAGGGCAAGCTATTCATAATCTCTCAATCTTAGCCCAAAACCATTATATTTACGTTCTTTAATTTCAGGTATGTTAAACAGAAGAATACTCAGGGTCAAAGCATTTCAAAACCTTTACGCTTATGATCAGTGTAGGTCCTCCAACTTAAACATTGCAAAAGATCAAATAAGGGAAGCATTCCTTCCGGATCTCAACACAATGGAGGTGCAGGATAAGGCCCAGCTTAAAAAGGATGCAGCAAAAGCCTTAGAACTTTTTTCAAACAACCTGAGCTCCGAATCGCTTCCAGGCACATCTAGTGATAGCGTAAAAATTGTGTCAGTTGTAAGAAATGCCATCAATGCCTTCCATAAGGCCAATCAAAAGGATATGGAATTCCTTTTGAAAAATATGGTTACATCAGCTGAAAGGTTACCCCAGCTTTATCTATTTGCCATTCAGATTCTCCTTGCTTTTGGAGAACACGTTGGAGCGGAAGCTGAAAAGAAAAAGAGGTATTCAAAAGAAAAAATACTGTTTAACCAGGGGGATATGAATCTGGCAAACAACAAAATCTTGAATAAAATCAAAGCCAGTCCGGAATTTATAGCTGCCTGTACCAGACATATGGCAGGCATCGAAGAACTTGAACTGGAAATCAAAGAATGGTTCAGGGATTATGTCCGGCCTTTGGAAGCATATCAAAGTTATATTCAAACTGATCAGCCAAGCATCGAAAATGATTTTCAAATTGTAGATGAGCTATTGAAAAAAGTGATTTTCAAAACGGAGGCCATCTTAAGTTTTTTTTACGAAAAAGACCTCAACTGGACTGAAAATAGATCCATAGTCAGAAGTCTGGCATCAAAAGTGTTGAAGAATATCAAGGAAAACATGGATGAGGAAGTGGAGATCTTACCTGAGATCGCACTCAATTGGGAGGAGGACAAGGAATTTTTCCAAAATATCTTTAACTTGACGGTTGAAAATGACGGTGCAAACAGAGAGATGATTGCCCAAAAGACCCAAAATTGGGACATTGAGCGGATTGCTCAAACAGATAAAGTTATCCTTTCGATGGCAATAACTGAAATGAAAAATTTCCCAAGTATACCGGTTAAGGTCAGTATCAATGAATACATCGACATTTCAAAAAATTACTCTACACCAAAAAGCAAGCAGTTTGTCAATGGACTTTTGGATGTACTTTCAAAGGAACTAACAGATAATGGACAAATCCGTAAAAGTGGAAGAGGTTTATTAGATAACAAATAAAAAATTAAACACATGAGCAAGAGCACAAACGGATGGATAGCATTTATTGCTGGTGCCGGAATAGGTGCCGCCTTAGGCGTATTATTTGCCCCTGATACCGGCAAAAACACCAGAGATAAATTGTCTTATCAGTTATCCAAATACAAAGAAGAGCTGGAAAAACTGATCAATGACCTCAAAGAAGGTAAGAATTTGCCGCATAATGAGGCCAAATCAGAAGGTAACAGGGTAATCACGGATGCCAAAAACAAAGCCGAAAACCTTTTAAGCGATGTCAATAAATTAATTGAACAAATCAATAAAGAAGCTAATTAACCCTATAATTGTATGAAATACTTCAGATTTACAGCCTTGGCACTTGGCCTTGTGCTGATGGCAGCAAGCTGTGACTCCAAAAAAGACGATCAGTCTGACAAAATTGCAGAACTGGAAAGAAAGTTAGCCAGATTGGAAGCCAGTCAACCTGTACCTACCAATGTTTCTTCCGTAACCCCATCAGACCCCTCATCATTGGGCAAATTCAGTTTCAAGGAAATGGAATTTGACTTCGGAACCATTGACGAAGGTAAAGTAGTAGAACATATTTTCAAGTTTACCAATGATGGTGAAGCGCCTTTAGTAATTTCCAACATCACCGCCTCATGTGGCTGTACAAGCCCTGACTGGAGCAAAGCACCGGTTAAACCAGGCGAAGAAGGATTTGTGAAAGTGATTTTCAATTCTACCGCCAAACCAGGAACACAAGCACCAACTGTGACCATTCAGGCCAATACAAGTCCAAATGTCACAAGATTGAGAATGAAAGGAAATGTAACACCAAGAGGTGCTGCAGCCACCAGTCAATTAGGTCCGGTAAAAAAATAACATATGAATTCTTGGATATTACTGCAAGCTGACGGAGGAGCCGGAATAATGGGGCAGGTGTTCCTTTTCGGTTCTATAATTCTGATTATGTATTTCTTTATGATCAGACCTCAACAGAAAAAGCAAAAAGAAACAAAAGTATTCTTGGAAGCCATAAAAAAAGGAGATACTGTGGTCACTATAGGCGGCATTCATGGAAAAGTGAATGCCATAGAAGGTGATACCTTGACTTTAGACCTGGATAAGGGTATGAAAATCAAGGTAGAAAAATCAGCTATCTCTACAGATTACACCAAAAAAGTGACAGGAACCAAATAATTTAACCTTGTCTACATTAAAAAAACGCTTTGCCGATCTGAATCCCCAAAAGATGGCAAACCTGAAAGTGGCGGCACTTTGCTTTCTGGCAGCCGCCACTTTTTGGGTTTTAAATGCCCTCAATAAGGATAACTATACCACCGTGGTAGACTTCCCCATCGAAATTATTTTCGATGAAGAGGAATTCATGGCAGTAGAAAAATTGCCCAACCGGATCAAAGTGGAAATCAATGGCAATGGCTGGGATTTGTTGAGAAAATATTTCAAAATCAATGAAGCTCCCTTTTTGATAGAGATCAATAACCCTTCTACTAAAAATTATATCCTGACGTCCGATGTCAGAAGAACCTTGGCAGAGTCTATATCTCCCACGGGTCTGGTATCTATGGTTACGGATACGATCAAATTTAACGTAGATAAAATTGTCACCAGAAAAATTAAAATTTTACCGGATACAGCTGTCAATACCTTGGCTAAAAACCACCGTTTGGTAGGTAAAATGGAAATAGATCCGGATATCGTCAATATAAAAGGCCCAACATCAATTCTTCAAGCTTTAGATGGGGTATTGAAAGTTTCTTTAGGTGAGGATAAAATCAATAAATCTTTCAATAAAATACTTCCTCTGGAATCACCTGAGGCTTTCAAAGAGTTTTTGACCCTTGAAGAGGAAAGTGTGCATATAAAATTTGAAGTTATCCAAATGCTGGAAGGTAACAAGCGCCTCAAAATAAAAACCATGAATTTTCCCAACAATGTCAGCTTGGCTTCGGATATCGGTACCGTCATCATGTCTTACTTGATAGATGAAAGAAAAATAGATGAACTGGGGAATTTTGAATTTAAAGCTGTACTGAATTACAACAACAGAAACAGAGAAGACAGTACCATAAAGGTGCAAGTAAGTCCCAAGCCTGGATTTTTGGAAAACATCAAATTTGAACCTGAAATTTTCAAACTTCAATATGAAAACCCCTAAACCTTTTCTTGTAGGTATTACGGGGGGTATAGGCTCCGGCAAGAGTACGGTGGCAAAGATATTCTCCATTTTGGGTATCCCTGTCTATTTTGCTGATGAAAGGGCCAAGTGGCTCATGGCCAATGATCCTTTATTGAAAAAAAATATCATTGATGCCTTTGGTGAGGAGAGTTATACGGATACCGGTTTACTCAATAGGGATTTTTTATCAAGATATGTTTTTGGAAATGAAGAAAGGGTCAAGCTTATCAATAGTTTGGTTCATCCTTCCGTAAGGAAAGATTTTGAAGCCTGGTCTTCAAAACAGGAGAGCCCTTATGTACTGAAAGAAGCTGCCTTGCTTTTTGAAACGGGGTCTTATAAAGAGCTCAATAAAATCATTACGGTCAGTGCTCCTTTAAAGCTCCGCATGATGCGGGTTTTGTTGCGGGATTCCCACAGAAATGAGGCCCAGGTCAATGCAATCATTGATCAGCAGTTACCGGATGAAGAAAAAAATAAGATGGCGGATTTTGTGATCAAAAATCCCGATAACAAACTGCTTATCCCCCAAGTACTGAAAGTCCATCAGGAATTGTTATCATTAGCCAATAGATAATATAGAATTTAGGTAAATTCAATACCAATGATGGAAATTTACGTCATCCTGAGAATTTAACATTTAGGGGAACGTACAGAAAAAGAAATGACAGTTATTGAAACCTCAAGGTAACGAGTCCAGTAATCTGTCATTGCCTTTTTGAAAATAACAAATTTTAAAAAATCATATCGGCAATTGAATTTGATCTAAGTAAAATTTCATGCGGGTATGACTGGTGTTCAAAAAATCAATCTGATCTATTTTATCCAACTTGTGGTTGTAAAAAACTTCTACATAATCCTCCCCTAAAAGGTAAAGATTTACCTTGTGGGAATAATAGCGAATGGCTACAATAAAAGTCCCCTCTGTATAAAGCAGTTGGATTTTTTTATGTAATGGCAATCTCCTGAACGCTTCCCTACTCATCATATAATTTTGACATTTCCATTTCAGAAGCAATATAACCAAAAGCAGACCAATATCCAGTATTCAACACGTTTTGAAATATGGAAATAGCCCTGGCAGTATCTCCTTTTGTAAGGTAATAATTCCCCAATCCATATCCCTGGGTCACATATTGTAGGCTTTGATCTGCTGCCCCTTCATCTGTGGAAAGCAGGGTCTCCGGCGCTAATTTTCCTTTGTACATTAGTATACGTTTGAAATAGGCATCATTTTCTATAATATCCATTTTTTCATGTACAGAAGCTATCTGTTCAAGGGCTTCCTCCTTTCTTCCCAACTTCATCAAAGCCATGTAATACCAATCTAGAGTCGCTACTACAAGGTCATCATTGTCCGAAACAGCCAAGCACTCAGCATATGCCTGAAGGGCATTCTCCCATTCCCCTCTCAGGTAATGGGCAAGACCCAAGTGGTACCATACATTGAACTGCACATTAGAAAGAGGGATATTCAACCTATTCGGCATCCCGTCTTCCTCAATTTGAAGGGGCTGATCTTTCATCAACTCAGCCGCCTTTTCCAGATCCGAAATCGCCCGATCAAATTTTCTGATACTGATAAAACGATGCCCCCGGTGTCTAAGGGCTTCAAAAGAGGATGGATATTCATTAATAGCCTTGGTAAAGGTGCGAATGGCGAGGTCATAACGGCCGAGGTAAGCTTCTCTTCTCCCTATCCAAATTAAGTTTTCCAGTGACGGCTCTTCAGAATATGCTTCAAAAGCACTTTCCAACTTGTCAATTTGATCTTTTTGGGAAACTGAATCCACCTTTGTATTGAGGGAATCACCCATTAAACTGAAACCTTGAAATACAGCCTCTGACTCTACTATAAATCCACTTTTATTATTGACTTTTTTAGACTCAGGTGCACCGCAAGAAAAGAGTAAAAAAAAGGGTATTGAAAAAAAGATAGCATAATTTCTCATGGTTATTTTCTTTTGAACGTTAAAGCTTTGGATACTTGCCTACTGAAAGCTATTATTGAAGATAAAAAATTATTTTGTAAAAATATGAATAAAGGTGCTGGTCAAAATTTTAACAATAGGTTTTCCGGATATATTTTTTTGCTTGTCCTGGGAGTTATCCTTTCTTCCTGTTCGTCCAGTAAAAAAATCAGAAAGCAAAATGTAGAAACAGTCATTTCTACTGCCAAATCCTACAGAGGTACCCCATACCGATACGGAGGTACAACCCGCTCCGGAATAGATTGCTCTGCCCTGATATTCCACGCTTACAACAGTGTGGGTTACCAACTGCCAAGAACTTCTGCAGAACAAAGTAAATTAGGAAAAAAGGTGTCCGAACAAAAATTAAAAAAAGGAGATCTTGTGTTTTTCGCTACCAGCAAAAAAAGGAGAAAAGTCACGCATTCAGGCATTGTTACGGAAGTTTCTCCCCGAGGAGTATATTTTATCCATTCTTCCACTTCACTCGGAGTCACCGAAGACAATTTATCGAATAACTACTGGAATAAATCTTTCCGTTTCGGGAGAAGGATATTGTAAAGAAAAAAGGGCAGCGCTTTGCATGCCTTGCCCTTTAAAAGATGAATTACAAGTCTTAATTGCCTAGCGGCAACATCGCAGATATACTTCTATATATTAAATCCCTTTTACCAATTTAAACTCAAAAGTTGGCCTACCTCTTTCACCGTCTCTTGTAAGCGCAATAAACCTTACTTTATAAATATTCCCGCGGGAGTCTCGAAGTATATAGTAACGGTCATTGCGAATGGTAGGTGAGACATTAGGACCACCTCCTCCTCTCCAATTGGAGCCAATGGTCAACCTGTTGTCTATGTTAAATTCTAAGCCAGAAAGATTGCTTTCGGTAAAATTCTCATAAGCAATGTCAGCTTCCATGATTTGAACTGCCCCTACATTGCCATAAATGTTATGGAAAACCAAATCCTGAAATGGATAAGCTAAGGTTCCATTGACCGCCTGAGGGAAAGGGGTGATGGATGTACCGGCACTCCACATAAAATCCCATTCTCCTTTTTTGGGTTCAACTTCCACAATACCTTCATCAAATGAAACATAGATAAAGTTGAACTCCTTATCCTTTGAAACTTCTAGGGTACTAAAGGAAGTAGATGAGATATCTGCATGCTGTAAAAGATATTTTCCATCCTGAACCAAGATCCTGATTTTTTTCCATGGCCTGGGATCGATTCCAAAAGAACCTCTATTCAGAATGAAAACTTGGTTGGAAGAGGAAGTGGAATTGACAGTACCCATCACCGGTGCTGATAACGGATTGGAAGGCAGGTCAACAGATAGAATTGCTTCCATATTAGTGAAGCTCATTTCCAATCTTCCACTACTCCTTAAGGCTTCTGCTTGCTCCTCACCCACTGTATTCAAATCAAAGATTCCCGTGGAATATGCCAAAGCACCTGTAGTTCCATTGATCAATACTTTAAAGTCTGTTCCAGTAGAAAATGCCAAGTCCCATTTATCCCTACGCACAGGAAGCTGCTCTTCCTTACTCAGGTTAATAAATACTGAGTTGGGGAAAGTTGTCCCCCCTCCGTTGATTTCTATTTCTCCCTCTTCTACAGGTGGAACTTCAAGAATGGGATCCTCAGAGTCTCCACAAGAAAACATGAAGGCGGCTAAAGCACCTACAATCCAAACGTGAATGTATTTAGTGGTAATCATTTGTTATACGTGTTATTTTGATAATTGATAAGTAATTCCAAGAAAATAAGAACGGCCAAAGCCCATAGGTCTAGCGGGACCTCCACCATGGGCGCTTCCTGCCGTAGAGGAACTCATGATATCAGATATATTGAACATATTTCGCGCACCACCATTGAGTGTAATTCCCATTGAAAAGCTTTTTCTCAAGGTCAGGTCCATCCAGTGAAAACCTTCCAAAATGATTTGCCTAGGAACTGCCTCTCCGCTATCCTCTGCTGCCAATTCAAATCCTGGTAGGGGCCCGGTCCACTTGTAAAACAGGTTAATGTCTGTTTCTATAAATGGGATTTTATAAGTGATATTACTGTTTATTTCAGGGCTGAATAACATGCCTGGGAGAGCCTGATCCTCTTGAGAAAGCAAATTGAAACGCCCTATATAAGATGCACCAGCTTCCAAGGTCCAGCGGTTTGCTCTTAAACTCTGATTTAGCATCAGCCCCTGTGTACGGTATTGATTGATGTTGAACAGGGTGGTAATCCTTGGATCTGTGGGATCCATTCCAAAGGCTATCCTATCCCTTACCTCATTATGAAAAGCACTCAATACGGTCTTCCAGCCCATAGAATGTTCTTTATCCTGAAAGGTCAGCGAAGCATTGAAGCTATCTGAGCGTTCTGGTAAAAGTTCGGGATTGCCTGCAATGGAATGGCTGGCATCGAAGAAATCAAAGTACAACTCCCTAATGGATGGGGCTCTGAACCCATTGGCATATGCTAATCGCAGGTCCAATTTTGAGCTGATAACCATTTTGGTGTTAAGGGATGGAATCAATGGAGGAGCCTGATAGGCAGAATTATAGGCTGTACGCAATCCAGGCCTTACCTGAAGAAATGAACTTACCCGCCATTCACCGGTAAGGAAAGCAGCATAATCTTGAATGCCTGTGTTGTTATTGATTCTATCACCAATACCCGATTCCGTGTTGATGTCAATGCCCGGCATCAAAGTAAGATTTGGGGATAGCAGCCAATTGCCTATCGTACGGAAAGTAAAACCCTGATGGGTCACCAATGCCTGAGATCCTTCCTGCCGAGATAGATTCTGTTCATTGGTCCGCACGTTTGTCACCCAAGTCTGGGTCTCCCTTTCAAAATCCGTATAGGCCATTTGCGTGGACAACTGAAAAGCTGGACCGAAATCTACCCTTGCGTTCATTCGGTGCATCCATCGCCTGGTTATGAAATTTCTGTCAATTACTTCTAGGCGGTTTTCAGGACCAAAAGAAGTGATGGTTTCATCCATCAAATCCACATGGTAATCCAATTCCACTTTATCTTTTCGGAATCCTACGGAAGCATTGGCCAACCATTGGTCTTTGGGCAGCCATTGAAACATTCGCCCAGTCTGTGGTCCTTTCCATCCTCCAAATTGATTTTGGGTAAGTCCCAATCCGAAAGAAAGGGGGCCTTCTGTTGTGTAAGTACCTTGAACGGACCTGATTCGATTACCTGCCCCATGAAAAGGACTGTACTCATTGCCTGCAGTTTCTTCCTGCATACGGGTCAAAAGAGTATATCCAGCTTTGGCAGACGGATTTTTTGTAATGATATTGATTACACCGGCCAAGGCATCTGCACCATAAATGACAGCCATTGGGCCTTCTACAATTTCTATTTTTTCGATCTGATTGATATCGATTTGATTGAGGTTGATTTCATTATTCACCCCCTGTCTTCCTACCATCGGTACGCCATCTATTAAGATTTTAACATTCTGTCCTGACATCCCCATCATTTCCAAATTGCTGCTTCCTAAGGCATTGTCCTGACTGAAACGAATGCCCAACTCGGTATTGAGAACTTCCTGTAAATTACCCGCGGCCCTTTGTTGAATTCTCTCTTTATCAATAGAACGTACCATATAAGTTGAGTTTCTGGCTGATTGGGGCCCGAAATTCCCTGTAATGACTACCTCATTCAGATCATTCAATGCCTCTTTCAAAACAAAAACTTCGGGAAAAACCTTATCCTCAACAGGGAAGGACCTGCTTTCATAACCGACTGCAGAAATTTTTAGGTAACCGACTGCATCCAAATTGCTGATATCAAATACTCCTTCCACATTGGCTATTACCCCCTTCGTTTCTCCATATCGCACAGTTGCAAATGGAATGGGTCTCCCATTTTCATCGATAACCTTTCCTTTGAATCCCCCATCCGCTTTCGCAATGAAGCTAGCAATCATAAAAATCCCAATTGAAAGAATGCTGATTTTATTTAGATTAAATCCAAACATTAACTTAAATTTTTTTGCCGGGAGAGATCTCCCGGCTTGTTGTGGTTTATAGATTATCAATCAATTTTTTCCATGTATCCAGTTGGGGAATCCCCGGCTTTCTCAATCCAAAAAACTGGGCGATCATTTCTCCCTTTTGGTCAAATAGCTCCAAAGAGGATACCAGGCCGTCTTCGGTTTGCTTGTGTACTACAAAAGCAGAAGCGATCAAATCTTCATTGAGATGCATATTGAAATCCGGGTCCAGCACATTTAACCAAGAGCCCATTTGACGTATGGTGCGTACTTTACCTTGATGGATTTGAATATTGCCCCTATTCCCGGCAAAAATCATGATAGGCATCTTTTCAGCAGAAGCAGCATCTAGAATTTTTCGGGCTGATAACCTGTCGACCTCGTATGCCCACTTATCATTGATCCACTTGACAGCATCCAACCTATGGACTTTATATTTTCTAAGCATTCCAAAGAAATCATGGGTATCCTTCATATTTTCCCAATCTTGGGTAAAGGCATCCATATCAATTTCCTTTGCGTATTCTGGAGTTGGAAATGCTTCCGTTTGAAGTTCCTCATTTTGGTTGGAAGCCTTGTTTTGTGTCACCAACTCCTCAAACACTTCTACCCTACTTTTTTCCTGAAGGTAAATTTTCATAATGGCTTCACCGGATTTGTCAAAAAACTGAAAGCTTCTCATGATCCCTCTTGGGGTCTCATTGATCACTGCAAAGCCATATTTCCAAGAACTGAAGAATACGCGCTGTTCAATGGGTCCTATAACCGTGGCCACTTGGTGTGGCGCTTCTCCATGAATGTCTATTTTTTGAAAATTTCCTTTGTGTTCGAGTACACATCCATCATTTCTGGTCAGCGCCATTACCTTCCCAAGATTCTTACAGGACACTAGAAAATCCGCCCAATTGCATTCAAGACGGATGGTAGATTCTCCAATCGTTGTGGCCAATAGTTCCAGCTCGGATACACCCAAATGGACCGCAGCATCTCTGATTCTCATTTGTGGATTATCCTGCTTTAGGTCATTCCATGCCTGACTTAATTCTTCTTTTGTGAGTTTTTGTAATGTGGTTTCCATAGCTTATGCAATTTTATATGTGCGGTTTTGTTGATAGACTGGCAGTGACTGGATAAAATGGGGCATCCCATCGTATCCGTTTCTTACCATAATCGGATGTTCAAATACATGTTCCAAATGTTGTGATGCCATGACTTCATCTACACTTCCCTGCTGGTATATCCGCCCTTCTTTTAGCAGAATGACTTGGTCAGCATAAGCTGCTGCCATGTTCAGGTCATGCAAAACGGCTAAAACAGCAATATTTTTTCTTTTTAGCTGGGAAGCTATATGTAGGACCTGATGCTGATGGGCGATATCCATACTGGAGGTTGGTTCATCCAACAGGAGAAACTTAGTCTGATCAGTTCCCGCCCAAACCTGTACCAATACCCTGGCCAATTGCACCCTTTGCTTTTCTCCTCCTGAAAGTGCTCCATACAACCTGTCCCTAAAAGCCCAGGTCTGCGTCTCCTTCATCACTTCCATGACGAGCTGTTCTCCGTGAGCCAAACCAAGGGACAATAAACCCAATTCTACCACTTCTTTGACCTTGAATGGAAAGGTAAGCTGACTGTGCTGGGGCATCACCGCTCTTATCTTTGCCAAGTCTTTGGGACGGTAATTTTGTATGCATTTCCCATTATAATTAATGGCTCCTGCACCAGCCTTGTAGTCTCCGGCCAATAATTTCAAAAGGCTGGATTTACCGGCTCCATTGGGTCCAACAATAGCAGTAAGTTGACCCGCTTTCAGTTTTAAAGAAACCTTATTGACGACAGGTCTGCCCAAAATAAAGTATTGAATGTCTTTTGCTTCCAGCATATTACGCCCTGATTTGTTTTACATTAATTAATAAATAGATAAAAAAAGGTGCCCCCAAAATGGCAGTAATAATTCCAATAGGCATTTCTGCAGGGGCTACCATGGTCCTGGCCAATAAATCGGCAAGTGTCAATAAAATAGCTCCAGCGAAGAAAGAACCCGGAATGACTAAGCCATGATCGGCTCCATATAATATTCGTAGTAAGTGTGGTACAACAAGCCCTACAAAACCAATCGTCCCTGTTAAGGCTACGGCAGTTCCCACTATCAATGCGCTGCCAATCAAAATAAATAACTTGGTCCGCTGAACATCCACCCCCATATGATAGGCTTCGCTTTCTCCTATAGCCAAGGCATTGAGGGCCCGGTATTGCCCTATTATCAGTCCAATTGGTAAAAAAGAAATCCCTAACATGAGCCATACTTTTTCCCAATTGGCGCCACCTACATCACCTAAACTCCAAAAAGTGAAGTTCCTTAGCGCAGCATCATCGGCATAAAATATGGACAGACCTATCAAGGCCCCTGCCAAAGCATTCAAAGCTACTCCTGCAAGAATCAGTAATGAAATATCTGTTTTTCCGGCCTGACTGGACAAACGATAAACCAAAAAGGTATTCAACAACCCCCCAATAAAGGCAAATGCCACTAAACCAAATTTGCCCAATGCGGATAAAAAAGTAAAAGATGATCCAAAAACGATGAAAATCACTGCAAATAGCGCACTGCCACTGCTTACTCCAATCAAGCCTGGCTCAACCAATGGGTTTCTGAATAATCCCTGAAGGGCTGCCCCTGCAATACCCAGCGCACCACCAACCAGCATGGCCAACAACAATCGGGGCAACCTAATCTGTAACAAAACATTTTTTTCCTGCGGATTGAGATTCTCTCCTACACCCCAATCTCCCATGAATACCTGACCCACTTTGGACAAAGGGATATGGAAAGCCCCAAGCGTCAAGGAAAGTATACCAAGGATCAATAGCAACAACAACATGGTGCCAAGTACCAACTTGGTATGCGTAATTTTATTTGCTATGGCCAGTTTTGGGTTCATTTAATTTTCTCTGATAGATTTCGCCAGTTCTAAAGCTGCTTTGGCTACCCTGGGACCAAAGCCTGAAAGATAATGTCCGTCAAAAGCCAGAATGCGCTCTTTTTGATAAGCACTTGTCTGATCAATCCCTCTGATTTGGGATACTCCTTCCTTCCCGCCTATAGTAGCCAAGCCTGAATCAAAAAACAGCAGGTAATCCGGATTAACCGAAACGATGGCCTCAGGTGTGAGTGGTATAAAATCCTTAAATCCCTGACCGGCAAATTCTCCACCTGCCATCTCAATTAAAGATGCCGCAAACGTTTCTTCTCCTGCGAGGAACACAGTTTCCAAACCCCTTGCCATAACGAAGGCTACTTTAGACTTTCCCTTTCCATTATTTTCCGACACGTAGGCCTTGAGAGCAGCCTCATCGTCCTGCAATGCTTCATTGAGTTGGGAAGCTTTTTCCTGCACTTCAAGAAACTCGCCCAATTCACTGATCAGCCTATATGTTTCAGAAATTTGTTGGGGCTTATCAAAAAAGCGCAATACAATGCCAGTAGATAATAATTGTTGGGTTACATCTTCGGTCAAATAACCTTTCTCTGCCAATACCATGTCAGGACCGAGTGCCAGTATGCCTTCGGCTTTGATTTGATTTCGGTATCCAATGGAGGGTAACTTCTGAAGGTCCGATGGGTATGTGGAAGTAATGTCAGTCGCTATAATCTGATTTTGAAATCCTAAAGCTGAAACGATTTCAGAGACCGTCCCTCCAGCTGTAATTATTTTGGCTTCTTTCGTATTGATAGCCGTTTCCGTGTTGCTTTGTCCACAAGAATAAAACACCAAGGTTGTAAGGGAAAGGATGAATAAATTCTTTATCATTATTTAGATTAATTTCAAATTGAATACAAATATCATATTAATTAGATTTAATCCAAATAAATGTTAATTGAAAATTTCTATCGCTTTCCCTTATCAATCAAGCCTTTATAGGATTCTGCTTTCTAATAGAAAAAGTCTATAGCTTTAGGGGTCTTCAAAAGCATTATAATAAAGTGGCACAAAAAACAGAACAAGATCAATCGGCTGTTTGGATAAAGAAAAATCAGCCAGGGCTACAACGGAAGGCCTGAGCCACAGGAATATAAAAATCAAGAGATAATTGGGATTAATTTTCCAAACATCCTTTGGTATTCAGCATTAATAATTAATTTTGCGACCGATATCTAAAAAGTATTCATCCTTTTTACAATACTAAATACAAATGGCAAATATTGGTAAAATAACCCAGGTAATTGGTCCCGTAGTGGATATCTCCTTTGAAGGAGGTAAATTACCTAATATTTTGGATGCTTTGACAGTCACCAAAGAAGACGGTCAAACAGTAATCCTTGAAGTACAGCAGCACCTAGGTGAAGACAGAGTGAGGACCATCGCAATGGATGCTACTGAGGGATTGGTAAGAGGTCAGGAGGCCATTGATAATGGAGCGCCTATTTCTGTACCAACCGGTGAAGCGATCAAAGGAAGGCTGTTCAATGTCGTCGGTACTGCCATCGATGGTTTACCTGAGGTGGTTTCCTCCAAAAGATTGCCTATCCACAGATCTGCCCCAAAATTTGAAGATCTATCTACTTCAACAGAGGTACTTTTCACAGGTATCAAAGTGATTGACCTGATCGAACCTTATGCAAAAGGTGGTAAAATTGGTCTTTTTGGAGGTGCCGGTGTGGGTAAAACAGTATTGATTCAGGAATTGATCAACAATATTGCAAAAGCATATTCCGGTCTTTCTGTATTTGCCGGTGTAGGGGAAAGGACACGTGAGGGAAATGACCTGCTTAGGGAAATGATTGAATCCGGTATTGTTACTTATGGTGAAGATTTCTTACACAGCTTGGAAACAGAAGGAGGTTGGGATCTTTCTAAAGTAGATCTTAAAAAATTAGAAGAGTCCAAAGCGACTTTCGTTTTCGGTCAGATGAACGAACCTCCAGGAGCCCGTGCAAGAGTTGCTTTGACAGGTTTGACTTTGGCTGAATATTACAGGGATGGTGAAGGAGATGTAGCAGGTAAAGACATCTTGTTCTTCATCGATAATATTTTCCGTTTTACCCAGGCTGGTTCTGAGGTATCTGCCCTTTTGGGAAGAATGCCTTCTGCGGTGGGTTACCAACCTACCCTTGCCACAGAAATGGGTTCAATGCAGGAGAGAATTACCTCTACCAAAAACGGTTCCATTACTTCTGTACAGGCAGTTTATGTACCTGCGGATGACTTGACCGACCCTGCTCCTGCGACTACCTTTGCCCACTTGGATGCAACCACAGTACTTTCCAGAAAAATTGCTGAATTGGGTATTTATCCTGCTGTGGATCCATTGGATTCCACTTCAAGAATCCTTACTCCGGATATCTTAGGTGAAGAGCACTACAACTGTACGCAACGTGTAAAAGAAATCTTACAACGCTATAAAGAACTCCAGGATATTATTGCCATCCTAGGTATGGAAGAATTATCCGAGGAAGACAAAATGGTTGTGCACAGGGCAAGGAGAGTACAAAGATTCCTTTCCCAACCTTTCCACGTGGCAGAACAGTTCACAGGCCTTAAAGGTGTACTTGTTGATATCAAAGACACCATCAAAGGGTTTACCATGATCATGGACGGTGAATTGGATCACCTGCCAGAGGCAGCCTTCAACTTGGTGGGTACCATTGAAGATGCTGTCGCCAAAGGTGAGAAGATGTTGGCAGAAGTTAGAAATTAATGCCATTACATTCCTGATTTGACTTAAAGCAAAATTATATGATGCAATTGACCATTATCACTCCGGACCAAATGGTGTTTCAGGGAGAAGTAAGTGAAGCCACCTTTCCAGGTGTCAACGGTTCCTTCCAGGTTTTAAAGAACCACGCTGCCTTGGTCTCTGCTTTGGCAAAGGGTTACGTATCCTACACTACCGGTAAGGTTCAAAAGAGCCATGTTATCGAAGGAGGAGTGGTGGAAGTGAATGATAACAAAATTGTTCTTTTGGCTGAGAAAGTAATTGGCTAAGCATATATCATCCCATTTAACAAACCTGGACCAAATGGTTCAGGTTTTTTTGTACCCTTTTGAAATGTGCAGATTGTCATACCCTTTTATTTCAAACAAGATTTTGCTTTCTGATTTATTTGTCCCTACATTTGCAACCCTGAAAGGAGGTGTATACATATGATCATAGTCAACGTAAAAGAAAACGAATCTATTGAGAAAGCGCTGAAGCGTTTCAAAAAGAAATTTGATAAGACTGGCGCTGTAAGAGAGCTTAGAGCAAGACAGCACTTTGTAAAACCTTCTGTAAAGAACAGGGATCAAAGAATTAAAGCAGCTTATAAGCAAAGATTACAAACAGAAGCAAATCAATAATTGTTTGTTATCTTTTTGAGATAATCACATCTATGAGCGTGCCTACCGAAAGTGGGTGCGCTTTTTTTATTTTTAATGTGCTTAACAAGCATTAACTTATCATAATCGGATTTTTATAAAGTTAAAAGTAGTTTAGGGTCAACTTAAACTATTAAAATATGAGAGGATTAATATTGATCAGCATTTTACTTTTTGCTATTGCCTGCAGTAATGGATCAATTGAAAACAATGAGGTATTGGATTACGAATCTTTTGCCAATTCATTGGACTCCATCATGGCCCTTGACCAAGGCATCCGGAAACAATTTATGGAAGCCATGCAAGCCAATGAGAAAATTGACCCTAGCTTATATGGAGAAATGAACAGGATTGACTCCTCCAACCAAGCTTGGGTAATCAATAAGCTTCAAAAATATGGTTGGCCTGAGAAAAGTAAAATCGGGGAAAATGCTGCAAGGGCAGTTTTCCTGGTTATCCAACATGCCGAACTATCGGACATAGAAACCTATTATCCTCAATTACAGGCTTTGGCGGATAGGGATGAGGCCCGTCAGGTACATGCAGCCATGATGCTGGACAGGATGCTGATGTATCAGGGCAAAAAGCAAATCTACGGCACACAAGCAAGCGGGCAACTCCGAGAGGATGGTTCTTGGGTGATTTGGCCAGTAGAAGATCCTGAATCCATCAATGAAAGAAGAAAAGCTGTAGGTTTTACAGATACGGTTGAGGAAAATGCTGCATCTATGAATGCCGTTTATAATCCCTTTGAACCATTACCAAGTATGGAATGATGTAAGTCCTGATGATAAAAGATTTTCCTCACAATATAATATGAGTTTCATCCTTAAATTCCTATATTAAAATCAGAAATCCGAATATATGCTGGAATCCTTTATCAACTATCTGGAATTCGAAAAAAGGGCAAGCGCCCATACAGTTCTGGCCTATAGGAAAGACTTGGAGCAATTTTCCGGGTTTTGTCAGACTGCTTTTGAAAAAGAAGATATTGTTCAGGCCGAACATGCAGAGATCCGGGCATGGATTATTGATCTGGTGGAAGAAGGACTGAACAGCAACAGCATCAATAGGAAGATTGCCACTTTAAGGTCTTTTTACAAATTCCTATTGCGTTCAGATGAGATCAGCAAAGACCCCACCTACAAAATCAAAGCCCTAAAAACTCCCAAGCGACTTCCGGAATTTGTCCAAGAAGATGCCATAGAGAAAATTCTGGATGAGCTGCAATATGAAGGGACTTTCGATGGGCAAAGAGACAGAATGGTCATGGAGTTTCTCTACCTTACTGGGGTGCGCTTATCCGAACTTATCGCATTGAAATGGAAAGATATCCACCTTGAGGCAGATACTATTAAAGTACTTGGAAAAAGAAAAAAAGAGAGAATAATTCCAATTAATAGACCCCTTAAAAAAAATATTATTTTGTACAAAAAAGTATTTGAGGAAACATTTTCAAATGTAGACCAGAGTGATTATTTTATCGTTAGTAAAAATAAAGAGCAGGCCTACCCTATGAAAATTTATCGGATAGTCAGACATTATTTGGACCTTTTTGCTCAGACAGACAAGAGAAGCCCTCACCTATTGAGACATACTTTTGCCACCCATTTGCTTAACAAGGGCGCCGATCTGAATGCCGTAAAAGATCTTTTAGGGCATGCTAACCTTGCTGCTACGCAGGTGTATACACATAATTCCATGGAGAAACTGAAGGCTGTGTTCGAACAGGCACATCCTAAAGCTTAATATACGTTTAACTTTAAATCTTTACAGTTATGAAACTTCAAATGCATTCCATCCATTTCGATGCCGATCACAAGCTCATTGACTTTATTCAAAAAAAGGCGGATAAACTGGATACTTTCTATGACCGCATCATCGACGGAGAAGTTTTTTTGAGACTAGATAAAAATGAGAAGAATGAAAATAAGATAGTAGAGATTAAAATGAATGTGCCAGGCAAGACCTTGTTTGCCAAGCAACAGAGCGATTCCTTTGAAGCTGCGGCGGATGAAGCAGTGGAAGCACTTCGAAGACAAATTAAAAAATTCAAAGAAAAGGTGGTTTTGGCAAACCAGTAAGCGCAAACCCGTCTTAGGACGGGTTTTTTATTTTTTAAATCTGTACAGCCTTTCCGGATCTTCTGCCAAAATAAATGAACAGCACCGCACAGATCAGCATCAGCCAAATCAAAAGATTCCAATCCCCAAAGAAATCAAAAGCAATCCCAAAGAGCAATGGTCCCAAAGCTGCCAGGTAATATCCCGATGATTGGGACATTCCTGAGAGTGAAGCGGTTGTTTTTTCTTGTTTTGTCCTCAGCCCGATCAGGGTATAAGCCAGCGATATACTGGAACCCAAGCCTAGACCAACAAGGGTCAATCCGACATAATTTACCCAGAGTTCGTGTACAAATAGAGAACTGAACCCCAAGAGATACATAAAACCAAGTACCCAAACAACCCCTACTTGGTCCTTGAATTTTGTCGCAATTATGGGGGCTAAAAATGAACCCGTCAGCCCTATGATCTGCATGAGGGAAACCAAAACTCCAGCTTCCACCGCAGAAAGCCCTCGATCTATCATCATATCCGGAAGCCAGGCAATGATAGTAAAAAACAGCAGCGACTGCACTCCCATAAACATACTGACATCCCATGCCAGCCTGGATTTCCAAACATTTACCTTAGGAGCTGCATCTTCTCCTTCATTTATAAAAGTTTTGAATTTCAACTGAGGAAACCATATGATCAAAACCAAAATTAAAAGACCTGTCCAAGTCAGCAAAGAACCTCTCCAACCCAAGTCCATATCTATAGCCATTGGTACTGAAATACCAGAGGCAATGGCGGCAAAAAGTGTCATTCCAGTGGTATAAGAGGCAGTAACCAAACCTATCTTTTGAGGCATTCGATTTTTTACCAAAGGAATGAGCAACACATTGCAGATTACTATCCCTACACCTGTCAGTCCAGTCCCGAAAAATAAAACAGTGGGGCCGCCCTGTACCCTGATGACAGTGCCCGCCAATAAAAGCAAAAGTCCATAAAAAATTGCCTTGGCATTACCTAGCCATTTCCCTATCGCAGCAGAGAACAAAGAAAAGGTGGCAAAGGTCAATAAAGGCAGAGTAGTCAAAAATCCTGCCCAAGCATTGGATAGTCCAAGATCCTCCCTGATCATGGGAATCAAAGGACCAACAGCAGTAATGGATGGGCGCAAGTTGAATGAAACCAATAAAATGCCTAGGAATAAAACCCAAGGTCTTTGATAAAGGGGCTGCTCAGAATTCATAAAGCGTAGCATACATTTCCCAATATGGAAGACTTTCTTCCATAGGAATAAGCAATTCAGTACTTAGGGTCTTGAATTATAAAACCCAATTTTAAATTAAGTATTGGATTCTACAAGGTCTTTGACACAGGCTACCCATTTGTCGCTGGAATTCAGACTGGGTACAAGGTCCCATCGCTCGCCTCCAAGTTCTTCAAATTCCTCTTTATACTCTTCACCTACCTCTATAGTAGTCTCTAAGCAGTCAGCTACAAAGGCTGGCGAAAATACCAATACCTTTTTCACTCCTTCATTCGCCAATTCCTTGATAATGTCTTCTGTGTAAGGTTTGATCCAAGGATCATTACCCAATCTGGATTGAAAACAGGTCAATACCTTTTCTGAAGGAAGTCCTAATTTTTCGGCAATCAGTCGGGTTGTATGAAAACATTGGCCTCTGTAACAAAATTGATTTTTTTTGGTGTAATTCCCGCAACATTTGTCACTGAGTTGACAATAACCATCTACTGAACCCTTTCTGATTTGTCTTTCCGGCAGCCCGTGATAAGAAAAAAGATACCTGTCGTAAGCCTGTTTTTCCATCATTTCCTTTCCAAGTTCAGCCCAAGCCTCCAAAAATAAGGGATGCTCTACAAAATTGCTGATAAAGGTGATATTGGGAATGATCTGCCACTTCCGTGCAAGCTCCATTACCTTGTCTACCACCGATCCATTGGTGGCTGAAGCATACTGTGGAAACAAAGGCAGTACAATGATTTTTTTGACGTTGGCCTTATTCAGCTTTTTTAGCCCATTCTCGATGCTAGGGGATTGGTACCGCATTGCAATCTCCACCTCATATTTATCCATATCGAGGATTTTAACCAACTTCTCCTGTAGATCCTCTGTATGGAACAACAAAGGAGAGCCCCGATCCGTCCATAATTTCCTGTATTCCTTGGCAGACTTGGGCGCCCTGAAAGGCGCTATGATTAGGTTGACCAACATCCACCTTGGGATCAATGGGAAATCAATTACCCTTCCGTCCATCAAAAATTCCCTTAGGTACTTTCTGACATCACCCGTTTTGGTACTGTCCGGGGTTCCTAGATTAACCAGCAATAAACCGGTTTTGGCTTTATTTTTATTCATTTTATTTTCGGTTCAACAATTACCTTCTTAGAAAAACCAAAAGTAAGCCCTTTGGTTAGAAAATACCAATTGATTATTTGTATGGACAATCGACAGCAAATAATTTCTTAACCCGGAATAGTGATTTGGTTTTCATTTCCATTATTCAGGTTAAATTTACTTTGGCATTGAAATTTCTTTGAATACAAGGTCAATTGACTTAATTTTCCCTTCTAAAAATAAAAATAGTCCAAATGCATGAAGAGCCTATGACGCTGGTTTTAAACCATAAACAAATCCAACAAAAGATCATCAGGATGGCCTATGAAATCTATGAACGCAATGCCTCTGAAGAAACCATTATCCTTGCAGGCATTCGGGGAATGGGCAAGCATCTTGCGGTTTACCTAGCAGAGAACTTAGAGAAAATCTCCCCAATAAAGGCTCAAGTCGCTGAAATACTTTTGGACAAAGAGGATGTAAATCGGGGAGATGTAAGTCTGTCAATTGATATATCCCTAGAAAACCAATGCGTGATCATAGTAGACGATGTGTTGAATACAGGGAAAACCCTGGTTTATGCCCTGAAGCCCTTCCTTGACGCTCCCATCAAAAAAATGGAAGTTGCTGTTTTGGTCAATCGTAGCCATAAGCTCTTCCCTGTAACACCTGACTATACCGGCCTGGAATTGGCCACTACACTCAGCGAGCATATTACTGTAGACCTGAGCAAAGAAAACCACTCTGTACACCTTCATTGACTTTCCCATGTCCATTCATCAATCTTCCAATATCAAGAGAATTACTACCCATATCCTTCAGGAAATGAAAATGCGTGGAGAAAAGATCTCCATGTTGACCGCTTATGATTTCTCTATGGCAGGCATCATAGATGCAGCAGGAATAGACATTATCCTTGTTGGCGATTCGGCCTCCAACGTGATGGCAGGACATGAAACCACCCTCCCAATAACATTGGACCAGATGATTTACCATGCTACCTCAGTGGTACGTGCGGTCAAAAGAGCCTTTGTAGTAGTAGATATTCCTTTTGGTTCCTATCAGGGAAATAGCTCTGAAGCGCTTAGATCCGCTATACGGATCATGAAAGAATCTGGAGCCCATGCAGTGAAGGTGGAAGGAGGCGCTGAAATCAAAGAATCAGTGAGCAGAATTCTCAGTGCCGGTGTCCCAGTGATGGGCCATTTAGGTCTTACTCCTCAATCTATCTATAAATTTGGCACCTATACCGTAAGAGCAAAAGAAGAGGCAGAGGCAAAAAAGCTGCTTGAAGATGCGAAGCTTCTAGAAGAATGTGGCTGTTTTGCCATCGTTTTAGAAAAAATTCCTGCCAGACTGGCCAAAAAAGTCGCGGCAGCAGTAGACATTCCTGTGATTGGAATTGGTGCGGGTCCTGATGTAGATGGGCAGGTTTTGGTAGTACATGATATGCTGGGAATCACCCAGGAATTTAAGCCTAGATTTCTGCGACAATACGCAGACCTACAGGCTACCATGACCAAAGCCGTGGAAGATTATATCAAAGACGTAAAGGACAGGAATTTCCCTAATGAGGGAGAAAGCTATTGATTTTTACCTTACCAGTAATTTTCTGGTAAGCTTTTGCTGTCCATCACTTACAAACTGTAATACATAAACTCCCGGAGCAAGTCCAAAACCATCAATATCTGTCACCCTATTGGCCTGTATTGGGACATTGTCTATGATCACTTGTCCCGGCATATTGACCAAGCGCATACGGGCATTTTTGGAACTCAGCACCCTAAAATCACCAATCGTAGGATTAGGATAAACCCTCACCAAGAAATCTTCAGAAGACGGAGGAAGACTTCCCTCAATCCCCTTCAAATACTCCAAACCTCCAGCTGTATTTCCAAAAATCAGGTCATGGCCTTCTCCAAAGGGCATAGATAAAGCGCTGATCCAAGTATTTCTTCCAAACCTGCTTTGACTGGACTCAGATGCATTTAAACGCAGCTGTATGGTTTGCCTTTGATTCTGTTCCATAAAATTTTCTGTGAAAACCAAAACGCCTCTTTGGTCTATGGCGTAAAGGGAGGGCTTTTGTCCCTGCAATACATGAACAGAAAGGTTCCTACTGGCAGGATTGTCCTGAAAACCCAGAAAATCCCTGCTGTCAAGTCTAAGTCGTGCCTCCCCTTCCAAATCAAGAGAAAATAATACCAATTCACCACTTTGCTTGGCCAAAAGCACATAGTCTCTATTTTCAAAGCTGAAAGGTTCTACATGGTCCAAAGGCCTCGTACCTGTCACCGGCACTGTCAGTTCTACCATAGCGCCTATATCAGCCTGAGTTCCTACAAAAATTCTCCTTTCTAAACGGAAGTTAACCGTATCCACTCCAGAAATCCAGTAAGTATTTTGGCCGGAAGCTGTCTGATATTCCTGGTATTGTAAATCCGTAAAGTCCAGTTGGGATAGGCCCAAATAATCCTTTTCCACCAAACGGAAAACATCTTCCTCTTTGATGAACTGATAGGCAATGCCAAGTACTTTTCCCCCAAATTTGGAATTGGCAGTGAGGATCATTTCTCCTGCATCCTTGAATCCCTTGAAAAAGGGTCTGGTATTCTCCCCCAAATCCAGCATGTCGGATTGAAGAAAAGGCTCAGCATCTCCAATACCTTTACTTAATGAAAAAACATTTCTCGCATAATCTGCATTGAATACCCCTGCCACGGAGGAAGAATTGCTACTGACCAGCAGCTGCTCACCCTTCAGGTAAGCTGCATGGAAAATGGGAAACTGAGGCAATGCGCCATAATCCGGCAAAGTCGTAGAAAAAGACCGGAATTCAGGCTGGCTATTGCTGCCCTCATTGGGTAGAAAATACAAAATATCACATTCATCCCTTCCTAGCAGTAGATCAAAAATACCATCCTCGTTGAAATCGGCATACAACACAGAATGCCCTCCCGCATGTTGGATTCTTGCTGCCGAACCATCGATTGGTGGAGCTTCACTGATTGGAATGCCTCCACAGGTAAACCCAAAACTAAAATCCCCACAATTACAAAACTCAAAATTACCCCATCTGGACTGAGGGAAAGCGAAACCATCAATATCAGGAATACCTTTCCGCTCCATGCTTGTATTGCGGTAAAGTTCCAAGTAATCCCCTACTACAAAATTGAATGCTACTATATCCAAGTCACCATCCCCATCGATATCCATGATCAAAGGAATATCCAGGACATTGGCCTGTACGTTGGAACCATTGTCCAAGCGTAAAAAATTCTGGCCCACTTCCCAAACCGGAAAAGCTGCTCCGGCTGGAGAGACATTTCTATAGGCCTTGATACCAAAAGGAGAACTTGTAAATAGATCCTTTTTCCCATCTCCATCATAATCTGCCAGCACCAAGAAGCCATTGATATCCTCTGGGAAAAAATAGGCCATTTCTGGTAAATACTGAAAACCGCTGTCTGTATTTTCGAAAACCAGAATTCTTCGGGAATTGATATCCCAAACGATCAATTCTTCCTTTCCATCACCATTGGTATCCATCTCCTGGAACTGTGCAGTATTGACTCCTGCAGCAAATGGAAGGACAAGTGGTACCCCATTTACTTCCACAGGAATGCTTTGATCAAAGGAGAAAACTTGCTGAGCTTGGAGAGAAAAACTCTGGAATATAAAAAGCAGCAAAAGCAAATACTTCATCTTGTGAATTTAACTTTGATGGAAATTACAGCTATTAAAACGTCATGCTGAGCGGAGCTTGCGGAGTCGAAGCATCTCCCATATGATAGGAGACTCTTCGCTTTGCTCAGAGTGACGATTCCGGTAATCTGTCAATGGTAGCAAGGAACTGACTGTCCCGCAGAATTGCGGTAAGCGAAGAATCTCCTCTCTTTTTGAAAGACCCTTTGCGTCACTCAAGGTGGCGCTATCAACATTCTGTCATGAGTAGCCATATTGAATATCTAAAATTAAACGATTGATTTTGATATAAGATGTTTTGCAAAGCTTTAATTTTATGAGCTAATTGAAGAATTATGAAAATTGAAGATTTATACTCCACCTACCTCCAATCTACAGGTGTCAGTACAGACACCCGAAATATAAAAAAAGGCAATATTTTCTTTGCGCTAAAAGGGCCTAATTTTAACGCCAATGATTTTGCGGCCCAAGCTTTGGAAGGCGGTGCTGATTTCGTGGTAGTGGATGAGGAAAGAGTTGTTCCCCAAGGGGATAAAAGGTACTTTTTGACAGAAGATGTTTTGGGTAGCTTACAACAGTTGGCCAATTTTCACAGAAAGCAATTGACTATACCAATCATCGGCCTCACTGGTAGCAATGGCAAAACCACTTCAAAAGAGCTTTTACATGCGGTTTTGAAACAAAAATTCAAAATTTCTGCCACCTCAGGCAACCTCAATAACCATATTGGTGTTCCGTTGACTTTGCTTTCCATTCCAAAGGATACGGAAATTGCCATTATTGAAATGGGAGCCAATAAACAAGGAGACATAAAGGAGCTTTGCGACATTGCGGAGCCGACGCATGGCTTTATCACTAACATTGGTAAAGCTCACTTGGAAGGCATGGGTGGACCAGAGGGGGTACTGAAAACCAAAACGGAACTCTTTCAGCACCTGAGAGAAAATAAGGGCACAGTTTTCATCAATTCTCAGGATCCCATCTTGTCAAACATGGCCAAACGTTTTGAGCAACCGGTTTTGTATCCCGCTAAAGGTGATTTTTGCGAAGTTTCTTTCGTAAGTGCTGATCCTTTTGTGAAATTTAAAGTGGAGGGTGAGGAAAGAGAGCATCTCAGTTCACTTATCGGAGCATATAATTTTGGAAATATTGCTACCGCCATCACCTTGGGGAAGTATTTTGGAGTCAATTTGGATGAAGCAGTTCAAGCCATAACGGCTTACAAGCCTTCCAATATGCGTTCTCAGTTGCTGGAAAAACGCTCCAACCTTATCATCCTGGATGCCTACAATGCCAATCCTTCCAGTATGGAAGTGGCCATTGATACCCTTGGGCAGATGAGCGGAAAAAAGCAAAAAATGGTCATTTTAGGAGATATGTATGAATTGGGAGATGCCTCAGTGGCAGAACATGCCAAATTGGGAGAGCTAGTTAGGAAATATAACTTTGAAAAAATCTGCTTTACAGGTAAACACATCCAAGCAGCCCTTGCGAAAGCCCCGGTACGGGCACTGTATTTCCCGGATCCATTTTCTTTTAGAAACTGGCTACAGGACTCCAAATTAGAAGATCATTTGATTCTGATCAAAGGCAGCAGGGGAATGAAGCTAGAGGGCTTGGTAGATTTCATTTAATACCAAAAACAATTCTAACTGTTTTAGACTTACTAATTACATGAGTAAAAATTACCTCTCTTTCCTTTCTGAACTTTCGCAAAATAACCACAAAGATTGGATGGATGCGAACAGGGATTGGTATCTGAAAGTGAAGGGCGCATTTCTAGAAGATGTGGAGGAGCTGCTACATGCCATCAGTTATTGGGAACCCCAACTCTCTGGTTTCAAAGGAAAAGACTGTATTTTTCGACAAAATAGGGATATCCGCTTTTCGGCCAATAAAGATCCCTATAAGACCAATTTTGCCGCCTATTTCTCAGTGGGTGGAAAAAAATCAAATGGCCCGGGCTACTACCTGCATATTCAACCGGGACAAAGCTTCCTTGCGGGTGGTATATGGATGCCTTCGGCGGATGTTCTCAAAAAAATCCGTCAGGAAATCGACTACTCTGGTAAAGAATTATTGGAAATCCTTGAAGAACCTGCATTTAAAAAAACATTTGGAGGTCTCGAAGGAGAGCAGCTAAAAACCTCCCCAAAAGGTTATGAAGCTGAGCATCCGCATATAAAGCTTTTACGCTTCAAAAGTTTTATCGTTTCCACCCCTTTATCAGATGATGAAATCAATTCAGGAGAGTTCAAGGAAAAAGCGATAACCCATTTTAAAAAAATGAAGCCCTTTCATGATTTTTTGGCCCGTGCAATAGAAGAAACTGAGAATGGAGAAGGATTGCTCTAAAGCTAGAAATCAAAGCCGTCGAAAGCGCCATTAAAAACTCCGGTAATCGCGCCTACTCCCATCAGGATGAGGAAAATTATACCCAAACCAAAAGCTACTGCATACCATAACAGTTTGGCTTTTGCCCAATTGGCCTTATTCGGGTTGCCGTTTTTATCAATTGCCCAAACAATCAACATGACCAATCCTAAAACTGGGATATTCGCTATAAAGATGGTTAGAAACCAATCTCCTGTATTCACTGGAGGATGTTTGAATTCGTTATTGAAGTCCATAGTCGTTGGGGTTTTTGTCTGAAATCAGATCCTCTACCCTGAAACTGTATTCACTCATTGCCAGATTATCAGGGTTATTTGGATCAGTTTGTATAAATATAATATTTATAAAATCGTACTCATCTATTTTACTATAACCTTCTGCATACATCTCCGCTGCTTTTCTGGCTAAAATTTCCTCCCCTACATGAAGCTGAGGCCCCCTCCCATTGATCAATCTCAAGGAAACCTCATTTTTCTGCTCGCCATCAAGAT
>NZ_SLAP01000145.1 GCF_007126775.1 Cecembia sp.
ACCCAGACGTTAGGTGTAAATTGGCTAACCTGCAACCCGGCCTCTCGCTAAAAAGCTTTACAAAAGCTTTTTCATACGCTCGATCCTAGCTTTTTATCATAATGAACCTGTAATTCAATAGGAACAGAATTATGTAATTTGGGAATATGGATAAATTGGCCCATTACAAATTGGTAAAAATATTAGGGTGAGGTTTCAAACCTAATCCAGTGTTCACCTAAATTTCAGAGGTGCTGATAAGAGACTATGCCTAGAAGGGATTAAGAGTATAGTTCATTTCCCCCACTTTCTGCCAAAGTAAAGCCTGATGCTTAGCATCGGACCTTTTTTATGTAAAAAATAACCCACCTTCTTTCAAGACCTCCTTGTATTTTTCTTTATCAAAAGAATACAGGTATGGAGACTTATGGGCAACACCCCTTTTTACCTGATCGAGTTTATTTACAATTCCGGATTTTAGTATTTTCTTTTGGAAGTTTCTAGGATCGATCTTTTTCCCAAGAATGGCCTCATACATACGCATCATATCAGGCATAGTAAACTTTTCGGGAAGTAGATTTAACCCTATAGGTTGAAAACTCAATTCCAATCTGAGGGCATGAAGTGCTTTCTCCAGGATTTCATTATGGTCAAAAAGTAAATCGGGCACCTCTTTCAATTCCCACCAATCACAACTTTCAGATAGGTCATCTGGATTCGGAAACACTTCCTCATAATCTACCAGTGCATAATAGCCAACAGAAATAGCCCTTTCATACCATAATTCAGGTTGTATCAAATGGCCCAAAGCAGTTTTAATTCTTTCCAAATTGTATCTTTGCAAGCTTCCGAAAGTATGAAATTGGCGTAAAAAAATCTTATCCAAACCTGTGCGTTCTTTGAGAATCCTTTTGGCTGCATCATCTAATGATTCATCCTGCCTTACTGTACCACCTGGCAAACTATGATATGGCGTTTGTTTCCATTTCAACAATAATACCTTTAAAGCATTGTCATGGAACCCAAAAATCACACAATCCAGGGTTAGCTGGGGAACGAGCGCAAGATTTTCTAAGCTTACTTCTTTTTTACTTTCCTTTATCATCTTTTACAATAAGTCGACTTTGAAAATTCAGGCAATAATGAGATAATAATAAGCTTTTTTCGACAAAAAGAGCTAATATGATAGCGATTTTGATCAAAAACTGGTATAAAAATAAAAACAGTGCAATTTGCCAAACCAAAAATTTACCATTCAAAAATTATAATCTATCGATTAAAAGACAATAAATATATTTGTAAATCATGACCCATTAAAGAACAAAGTCCATGAAGAAACATTATTCACTTAGCTTAATTTTTGCAGCCAGCTTATGCTTTACTTTACAGGCCCAGTCCATAGACGGTTTCTCAAAGAATGCTGCTGAAAAACAATTGCAATCAGAAAATAAATTTAAAGAAGCTGTTGACTTCGGTAGCTTCAAATCCCACCTTGAAACGATTACGGAACATCCCCATACTGCGGGAAGCGAAGCCAATGAAAAGGTGAAAGACTACATGGTGGAAGTCATGAAAAATGCAGGATGGGATGTTCAGGTATATCCCTATGATGTCTACCTGACCAAAGGACAGGGAGAGTCATTGATTGAATTGGTTTATCCTATCCGTAAACCTTTGAATCAGCAGGAGTATATAGTCGATGACAACCCATATTCAAGGCATCCCGAGTTAAAAAAAGGTTGGAATGCATTTTCCGGAAGCGGAGATGTTACAGCTGAAGTAGTTTATGCCAATTACGGTACCAAAGCAGATTTTGAGAAATTGGAGCAATTAGGTGTCAATGTAAAGGACAAAATTGTCTTGGCACGCTATGGTGGCAATTTTAGGGGATATAAGGCTAAATTTGCAGCGCAATATGGTGCTGCTGGTTTGATCATATTTACCGATCCTGCAGATGCAGGCTATGTAAGAGGACCTGTATATCCTGAAGGGTTTCTTTTCAATGACAATTCCATCCAAAGAGGCTCCCTTTTGACCGTAGATTGGACAGGAGATGCTTTGACTCCATTTGAACCCGCGTTGCCTTTGGATAGTAAAACTAAGATCAAGAGGTTAGACCCGAAAGATGTCAAGGGCTTACACAGCATTCCTGTCACGCCTATCTCTTATGGCTCCGCCCAGGAAATATTGAGTAGAATGGATGGTAGACCAGTTCCTGCTAGATGGCAGGGAGGATTGCCGTTTACCTACCGTTTGGAAGGTGGACCTGATTTGCAGGTCAGGTTGAAAGTAGAACAAGAACAGGGGTTTGTCAGGGCCAACAATGTCGTAGGAACCTTAAAAGGTGCCACTCACCCTGATGAATGGATAATTTTGGGCTGCCATTATGATGCTTGGTCATTTGGCTCCACAGATCCCAATTCAGGTACAGCCATGTTATTGAGCATGACCGAAACCTTAGGGAAATTGGCATCAGAAGGTAATAGGCCTTCAAGATCAATTTTAATTGCCCATTGGGATGCAGAAGAACACGGTGTCATCGGTTCTACAGAGTGGGTTGAACAACTTAGAGATGAGCTCAACGCCAAGGCAGTTGCCTATATCAATTTAGATGCTGCCGTGGGTGGCAGGAACTTTGGTGCTTCCGCCTCTCCTACCCTTAAGAAAATAATTATGGATGCAGCCAAAGAAGTCATGTATCCGGACTCTGCCAAAACAGTTTATGAAATCTGGGCAGGCCAAAGAAGTGAACCGAACATTGGCAACCTTGGTGGAGGGTCAGATCATATTGCTTTCTACATGCACGCAGGTATACCTTCCATTAGCGGAGGTGCAGGTGGTCCTTCTCTTTATCATACCAATTATGACGACATGTACTTCTATGAAAAATTTGCTGATCCAAGTTTTAAAATGGGAGGAACAGTAGAACAATTAATAGGAATCATTGCGCTTAGATTGGCAAATGCCGACTTAATTCCTTATCAGCTGACACGCTATGCCAAGGATTTGGAGTTACACTTTGCCAATGCTGATAGACAAGTGAAATCCTTTGACACTGGCTTCCAAGGATTTGAAAAATCAAAAGCTGCGATAAGCGAATTGAAGGAAAGTGCAGAAAGTTTGGAAGGTGCGATTGCCAATATGTTGGCAACGGCTACTCCCGACGCAAAAAAAGTCAAAGACTTCAACAAAGACCTCATCGCTTTTGAAAAGAGCTTTATCGATCCCAAAGGAATGTATTTTGGGAATTGGTACCGTTCGTTATATGCCTCAAATGACCCATTTAGTGGTTATGCATCCTGGGTTCTTCCTGGAATTCAATATGAAATAGAAATCAAGTCGACAGATAGACTGGCAGAATGGGACGAGCGTTACAGTGCGGCCATTTTGGATCTAAAACAAAAAATGGATGCCTTACACGGAAAAATAAAC
>NZ_SLAP01000002.1 GCF_007126775.1 Cecembia sp.
CCAAGTTCGGCAAAGAAGGGAAATGCGATTTCTTCATATTCATAAGTATCGTCATTAAGGGTTTCATTGGCGTTGGTATAAATAACCGCAGAAACAAAAAACTCCACCCCATTGTCAAAATCAATAAAATAAGAGCCGTCTAATAAATGCCCATAAGCATTTCCGGTTTTATTGAAGATTCTAAATTCAGCAGGAATCGGACTTTTATCTGTTCCAAATTTGAAAAACTTGGAATAACTATCGTAGAAATCAGGCAAATCATATTTAGGATAATCACTTTCACCGGGAAGCATAGACATGTATTTCAGAATAAATTCCCGGTCTGAATCTGAGATATGAAAACGTTCAATGGTATTAAACTGATCGGGGAAAATGATCCTTTGCACCGTACCATGGAAATCCGAAAGCGCATATTTATTTTTATATGTAAAATCCATGGCTTGGTTGACTTGTTGGCCCTGACTGAAGTACGCTTTTCCGATGCTTGGATTATCTGAATTCATAAATACCTTGTTGGTTTCCCTGCCAGGTATTTCTAACAGGGTTTCCATCTTGGTATTTTTAAATGTTATGGGATTAAAGTGTCTGTTTTCCTCTTCGCTCATGGGCATACTTAAGCGGTGGTTGATGACGGTATGCTTTATTCCCTTCTCTTTCAATTTAGCATTGATGTAATCTTGTCCAAGCAACTCATAAAGTCTGTTATAAGCATCGTTGTCACTGACCAAAAGGATTTTTTTGATGTAATGTGCAATACTCGGCAAATAATTGGAGGCAGTGCTGTCATGGTATGCAGAAATTTGAGAAGCTCGTATAGAATCTGTTAGCATTACAGATTCTTTTGTCAGGTCTTCCAAGGCATTTTCTTGAATCCATTCCAATGCTAAAATGGCAGCGGGTAATTTTACGGTAGATGCTGGATAAAAATAAATGCTGTCATTAAGGTTAAAATCAAAATCCGTGAAGGAAGGGACATTATTGTCGTTGCGGTCAATTTGAGTGTATTTGATCTGAACTTTAAATTTTTCCGGACTTTCCATGACCATTTTCAAAACACCATATTTATCAGGAATATCTTCGAAAGGTTTGATACTTCCTTCTTTACAGGAAAATAATATGCTTACTAACATAAAAAATGCAATGGATGAAAGATGGTTTTTCATTGTTTTCAAATTTTAATTAAAATGATTTTGGCTTAAGAATAAACCTAATTTTGGATTTTATCCAAGGCAATATAGAGCCTGTCCAAATCCGATAATAGGTGATTGGCAGAAATCACAATGCGGTTGGTCCAAGGGTCTGTTGGGCTTGGATAAGGAAATGAACTGACAACAATACCCTCTTCCTCTAATTGACTTGCCCATTTTCTTTCATGAAAGGAATAGATAGGCAGACCCAGTTCCCCATCAATATCTTTCAGGTTGCGCATTAGACCATTGAAGAATTGAATATTCTTCTGTAATTTTTCAAACTTTTGCATGATGAGTTCATGTCCATGTAAAAATGCCCATATATATCCTTGGGGGGGAGGTGATGAGGAGCGGAAAATCTTTTGATTCGCCATGCCTATTATAGGAGAGGTTGAACCCAAAGTAATTCCAGCTGGTATGCCCAAACCCTTTCCAAGGGAACCTGATACTAGTAACTGTACAGGAAGAAACTTCCATTTATCGTAGGTGCCAAAAGGATGTTGCCCAACTATCCCAAAAGCATGGCTGTCGTCTAATAGAACAGTGTATTTGTGTTTTCTAGACAAATTTCCTATCCAGGAATAGTCATGGAGTTCGGGTTTCAAAGGGTCAACTGCATTGCCTAATATCAGTATTCGCTGAGGTTTTAATGTTTCTGTAACCTCATGGACAAATTCCGCCCATTCTTTGAATGATTTGGATCTATCTGGATTCAATTCCTCAGGTAAAATTGCAGGGTGGGTGTCCGGGGCCAAAAATATATAATCTGCCTTATCTAAAACGTAGCTTAGTGTGGCATGTCCTGCAAGGTAGCCACTGCTCCAAAGGAGTGACTTGTCTGCTCCTGCTTTTTCTGCAAAGTAATTTTCAAAATCATCATAAATATCCAACCTGACATTATTGATTCTACTCAGCCCGTGGTTTATTCCCAGTTTTTGAATGCCTTTTATGACGAGGTCTTCAAATTCGGGACAAGCACCCAATCCCAGGTAATCTGTACCACTAAAGTACAAGTACTCCCTGTTATCCATTTTGATGGTTCTACCGATTTTACTTTGTAAATGGAATAAGCTCATGCAATGTGTCTAAAATAGCAAATGAATAATATCCAAAAATAATCCTTTAAGTAATTCAAAGCATTGGATATTTCCAATAATAATTCTTAAAAATGTGTTTTATACCCCATTTCTATAGAAGTAACAGTAATGCTTTCAAAAAATTGATAAAAAAAAGCCCTCAAATCAATTGAGGGCTTTTTGATGTAGTTCTATGCTATTTAGTTAAATGTATATCTTATACCAACCTGCATTCTCCAAACATTTGCAATGCTTGTAGAACGTCTGAAAGTTTCGTTGATGATGTCGTTGGTTCCAGGATTAGTAGTGATTCTGTAGATTGGCTGATTGTCAGCAGTTCTTCCCCTAAAATTAAGAGGGTTTTGCTGCCATTCGATTTGAGGTACTCCCCATTCTGAGTTCAATAGGTTACCCACATTCATGAAGTCCAATCTGAATTCCAACCTGTTTTTCTCATCTCTAGTCACATCTAACCTTTGGATAAAGCTTAGGTCAAAAGTATGCACCCAAGGTCTCAAACCTGCATTTCTATCGATTACCTGACCTCTATTTCTACTCAAAACAGGATCCTGGTCGATGAAAGCATCTAACAATTGCGCTTGAAGTTGCGGTGTATATACGACATCGTCTAAAGTGAATTCTTCAAACTGCAATTCTGAACCTGTGTTTGGAACATATAATAACCTGTTTGATGCATCTCCAAAGTTACCAGCATAAGCATAACTCCATCTGCCTGCATTACCACCTTCGTAGAACAGAGATATGGTGGTATTTTTGGTAGTGTATGCCAAGTTAGCGATCATTCTGTGCGGTTGGTCATGTCCAGCAAAACCCAATTCAGGGTTATTCCTATCAACTTGTACAGTTGAAGGCCATAAGGATACCGCTTGAGAACCGCCTGCTGCATCCAAATCCCTTGCTCTGGATAAGGTATAAGCTACACTGGTGTAGAATCCGCTGGTGAAATATTTTTCTAAACTTACTGTAGCTGCCACATAATCAGCTGCTCTATTTGCATTGGTCAAGTAGAATACGTTTCTGAAATCCGGATCATTGGAATATCCAGTAAGGCCTGGTTGGTTGATCCAAAATGGACGTTGATCAGGTCCTGTGAAAGTTCCTTCTGGGTTCCTAAGCACCAAGTTATTGGCAATTGGAGTAGTAACATCTCTGGAGTAGATCAAGTCAAATGTACCTAAGATACCAAATGGCAATTGCTTGTCAATACCAAAGTTAGTTCGCCAAACTTGTGGCAATCTGAAATTTCTATCAGTAAGGTTCAACTCATTAGAAAGCGTCTGCCCTGGATTTTCAGGATTCCAAGCTGTTACATCTGGGTTGAATGTTATGCCAGCATCAATAACTTCCTGTCCTTCTAGACCATAACCTCCTCTGATTACACCAGAACCATTAACCTGGTTAGACAACCATACAAAAGGAATTCTACCAGAGAATACACCTGTACCACCCCTTACTACAAATGTGCGGTCCCCATTTACATCCCAGTTTACACCGATTCTTGGAGAGAATAATGGATTTACTTTAGGGAAAACAGAAACATCAGGAGTAAAAGGATTACCATCAGGATCTGTCAAAGTTTTGTTCAAATTGTTCAACAGTTCATTCTGCGGAATGTCGATTGGATAGAATGGAAGGTCTATCCTTAATCCACCGGTAAGTTTCAATCTTGAGTTTACCTGGTATTCATCCTGTACATAGAAACCTAACTGTCCAAATCTGGTATTATCAGTCGGTGGAGTTGTAGAACCATCCAAAGCAAAGCCTTTTGCAAAAGCATCAGGGAATACATTGGGGTTTCTATTGATTACAGACTCAACAAAGCTGTCATAACTATTGAATCTGTAAAAACCATTGAAGACTGGATTAAAAGCATTGTCAAAAGTCATATACTCAAAGTTACCTCCAAATGTATAAGTGTGTTTTCCTTTGAATAAAGAGAAGTTGTTAGTAATATTCAAGATATTGTTTTCCAGCAAGTTACCCACGGTAAACAATTCGTTACCCATGGACATGTAATACAACAGGTTGCCAGCATCATCTGGTTCTAATACCTCAACGAATGGAAAATTCTGACCACCGGGGACACCTCTTTTCGGATCTTGAATGGCTGTATACCCTATATTCAATTGGTTGGACATGTTGTTGCCAATTCTTGAATTCAATTCAGCCACAAAAGACTTGACATTCCTGTCATTGGTGTAGTTTGCATTTCTAAAGTTGATGCCTTCAATACCTGTTCTGTTTGTATTTCTAAATCTAGTTTGGATATATCTAATAGAATTTCCATTGGTAGGAACATCAGTGAACGCACTGTAGTCGTTGTATCTTACAGTCAGTTTGTTATTATTATTGATGTTATAATCCAATCTTACATTCAATCTTGTTTGCTCTGAAGCAAATGGGTAAGAATCAGGTGCTCCCGCGTCATAACCGTAAATGCTTTGTAATTGATCTCTCACGAAGTTGGCTTCGGAAAGAGGCACCCTGGAAATAAATAGGCCATCAGGAGTTTCTCCATCTCTTGCCGCTCTTCTAAGTATAGAAGGTCTCAATTCAGTTTCTGTCTCATAATTGACAAAGAAGAACAACTTGTCTTTGATGATAGGGCCACCTAATCTAAAACCCAAGATTTCATTTTTGGCGTCATTTTGAGGGATGAAATTGTCACCGATTTTGGTTCCCTGCATTTGGTCATTTCTTAAGAAATAATAAGCAGAACCTCTAAATGTATTGTCACCGGATCTTGTGATGGCATTTACACCGGCACCGGTAAATCCTCCTTGGCGCACATCAAAAGGAGCCAGGTTAACTTGAATTTCTTCGATGGCGTCCAAAGAAACTGGATTCCCACCTGCGAATTGAGCATTTCCTAAACCGAAGTTGTTGTTGTAAATATTTCCATCAATGGTGAAGTTGTTGAACCTTGAACTAGTTCCGGCAAAAGCGTTACCATTGGATTGAGGTGTCAATCTGGTAAAGTCGCTTACACTTCTCGTTACAGTAGGAAGAGAGTTGATTTTTTCACTTCCAATGTTCAGAGCAGCACCTGTTCTGTCGGCATCCAAAATTCCTCCTCTTCCAGCAAGTACCTCTACTGCTTCAAGATCAAGCCCATCTGTCAATACTGCATTGATGTTGAAGTTTTGACCCAACGCAAGGTTTATTCCTTCAACTACTCTGTCCTCAAAACCAACATAGCTGATGGTAACGGTGTAAGGACCACCTACCCTAATATTGGGAAGTACAAATCGACCCTCAATGTTGGTCACAGCTCCATAGCGTGTACCTGAAGGGGTGTGAACTGCTACCACATTGGCTCCAGGTAAAGTTTCACCGGAGTTGTCGGTAACCAATCCCTGGATACTTGCAGTGGTAACTCCTTGCGAAAATGCTAGGCTTGATACAAAGACAAGCATGAGTGTCGCAAAAAGACTTTTCAGTAATGATCGCCTCATAATTTTTGTTTTTCGTGGAAAGTTTAATTGAGATTTAGTTTGTATTATATTTCCGAATACAAATGTAGGTTACTCTGACAAGGATTTTTTTTTGGAATTGTTAAGTTTTAACAATTATTCACATAGTTTCTTAACAATTTCTTAACATTGAAATAAGAAGAAAATTTTAAAAAATGGGGATTTAATCAATTTCAAACCTTTTCGATGAGGTTATTTTAGAAATAATACGAGGTTTATTTTTTTTGGAAAATTGATGTTAAGAAATCTTTAACGGATTGTTAAGTCTTGATTTTAGGTAAGTTTGCCTAACTTTTGTACATTAACTCCTTATATTTAACAACAAAAGTAGGTCATCAATGAAAAATAAAAACATACTTTGGCTGTATTTGTTCATGTTGGTTTCCATCCTCGATATCCTTTTTACTGCAAATGGACAAACTGACCAAAGAGTATTTACAAAACCTTTGATCATTCCTTTTTTGCTTGGTTATTTTTTCTTTTCCACTTCTTTTTTCAGGGGGCAGCTGTTAAGAAAAACCATTATCGCAGCCCTGATTTTCTCTTGGTTGGGTGATACCCTACTGATGTTTCCCAAGATGTTTCTTTATGGACTGGGAGCATTTCTTATGGCACACATTTGTTATATCATTGGGTTTAAGGTAGCTCAGAAGCAACCTTTCAGGGTAGGTAAAGTGGACTTTATCCGGCTCTTCTTTTTGAATTTTCCAATTTACCTTTTTGCTGCATTTGTATATTTCTTTATCAGGAATGGTTTAGGTGAAATGAAAATACCGGTCGTAGCCTATTTGATTGTCATTGTAATGATGGCTACCACAGCAAGGGAAAGGTTTAAGAATACCAATGAGATTAGTTTTTGGCAGGTGATGATAGGGGCTGCCTTCTTCTTGGTTTCGGATGGGATTTTAGCCGTAAATATGTTTTCAAACACCTTCCAGGAAGCTGGTGTTTTGGTGATGGGAACCTATGTGATTGCTCAGTTTTTAATTGTTAGGGGAATTTTAGCCCATATTGTGGAATTGAAGGCTGGCTAAAGCTTGCTCATAATATCTCGGTAATTGATTCCCATATGGCTATCGTCATAAATGGATTCACCATTTTTGATAAGAAGGATTTGTGGAGATTGATGATATACTCCAAATTCTTGTGAAATCTGATCACTTAAAGATCGATTGGCTATCAAATCCAGGAAATATGGGGTAATTTTTTCAAAATCTTCTGATTTCCAATTTCTGCGCAATCTGTCCAATGCCATTCCACTGATAGAACATCGGGTAGAATGTTTGAAAATTAATACTGGACTATCCGTACTTATCTTCTTAATCTCTTCAAGTTGTTCCTTATTTTCTAATTTAATCCATTCCATTTCTTAAATATTCTTAATCCTATTCGAAAAGAAATTAATTTGGCCCGAAAATAGTTCCTTCTACTTAAAGGAACCTATAAAAGCCTTTATTATTCTATGGTTTTGATACGTAAACATATTTCCATCATCATTCTTTTCCTATATCTGATCCTATCCTTCAGTGCTTGCAAAAGTATTAAGCCAGGAAATCCTCCAGCATCGACTCAGCAAGATCTTCCGGATACTAGATCTAGACTTAACTTTCCTGTAGCTGTTCCTTTATCTTATCTGGAAGATAATTTGAACAAAACCTTGGAAAGTAAAATGTTCTCCGATAAGGGGCTTTCTTTGGGAAGTGGATTGTTTGCTGACTTAGACGTGACCCGTATTGGAAAAATTGGGCTAACTGGAACAGGTGACAAAAGCCTGAAAATAAAAATCCCCATGAATGTTCTAGGGGATTTAAAAATTGAAAAAAGGGTTTTTGGACAGAACTTATCCACTCAATTTCCTTTCAATGAAAATATAAGCCCTGAGATAAGTTTTGTTCCGACCTTCGGGGAAAACTGGGATTTATCCATCAAAGATTTAAAGATCGAAAATTGGGGAAGATCTATGCGTTATAACTTACTTGGTTTTGAAATTGACCTAGAACCCTTGGTTAAGGGTCAGTTACAAAGGGTGGTTGATAACCAGTTGCAAGCTGCAGGTTTGACTCGATTTGATTTTAAACAGATGGCTGCCCAGACATGGGAAGCTTTTTCTGCTCCTTACACCATAGAACAAAATGGTTTTGCGGTACATTTTTATGCACAACCTGATAATCTTTTTGTCAGTCAGGAAGTAACAGCTGACCAAAACATTGTACTTTACCTTGGCCTAGAGGGGGAAATGTTTTCCCAAACAGGAGAAAAACCAGAAGCCTATTCAAAGCCACTGCCTCCGGTAAAGGTTAATTCTTCTAAGGAAAATGTGGTGGATATTACCCTTCCGATAGTATTTGCTTATCGGGATTTGGATCAGATCCTGAATGAAGCGATTTCAGGACAGCGCTTAAAACTGGATAGTAAAACGGTACTGAATCCTTCCCAAATTCGTTCTCAGCAATACGGAGACAAAGTACTTTTGGCCATGGACTTTATCGCAGAGAGAGCAAATAAAAAGGAAATTTCAGGGGTGATGTATTTTGCCGGTCAACCCTTTTTTGATGAGGAATCAGAAGTACTAAGGTTCGAAGGAGTGGAGTTTGATATCAAATCCGATAACCGATTGGCAGGTATAGGTATAAAATTTCGTAAAAGAAAGATCCAAAGACAGATTCAAAAACTGGCGATCATTCCGTTAGGTGAATTTTTGGGTGTGGCAGAAAAAGAGTTGCAGAGTAAGGGTATACTGGATACCGATTTTGCTAGCTTCCAATTGCGTCAAACAAAAATAAGTGTGGAGGGAATTTTTAGTACCGAAAGCGCCATTAAAGTATATCTAAAGGCTAAAGGTGAAATGGATGTCAAGTTGAAAGAAGTAAAATAGACAACGAATCAGGTTTTGCTTTTTTGTCATTGACCACTTCTAAGCTTACACTATAATTTTCCAAATTGGTATTGGAATTGTTAACGCTTAACTTTGCAAAAAATATTAAGAGATGCAGGAATATTTTGTGAATTTGGGAATACCTCAAGATATCTTCAACTATGTGGTCATGCCATTGTTGATTTTTATGGCTAGGGTTATGGACGTATCCATCAACACATTAAGGATCATGTTTGTGTTGAACGGGAAGAAAAAAATTGCTCCCATTTTAGGTTTTTTTGAGGCCATGATCTGGCTTTTAGCCATAGGACAGATTTTTCAGAATATCAATAACCCCATGTCTTATGTAGCCTACGCGGGTGGCTTTGCTATGGGTACTTTTGTAGGGATGACGATCGAAGAAAAGCTGGCTTTAGGTAGGGTATTGGTCAGGGTAATCACCCCAAGCCCTATGCCTGAATTGATCGAATACATGAAAGATAGAAATTTTCGGTTTACAAGTGTGGGTGCTGAAGGAAGGTATGGGAAAGTTAACCTACTCTTCACAGTCATGAAAAGAGAAGACCTTCAGCATTATATTGAGAAAGTCAAAACATTGAATGACAAGGCGTTTTATACCATTGAAAGTGTCAAGCGTGTATCTGAAGATGAGCTGAATGTCATGGAGGACAGACCAAGGTTTACTACTAAGGTTTGGTCGAGATTGCGCAAATGAGGATTCTTTGCCAAATAGGAGATTAATAATTGAATCAATCGGCAAACTGAAGCCGCACTAAATTGGCATAAAATCCTTCTTCCTGAATCGCCAATTCCTCATGGCTCCCCTGTTCCACTATGCGCCCTTCATTCATGACGTAAATGCGGTCTACTTTTCTTATGGTGGCCAGCCTATGGGCAATGATGAGGGTGGTTCGGTTTTTCATCAGTTCATCCAAAGCCTCCTGTACCAGGGCCTCGGATTCTGCATCCAGAGATGAGGTGGCTTCATCCAATATCAAAATGGCTGGGTCTTTTAAGATTGCCCTTGCAATGGCCACCCGCTGCCTTTGTCCTCCGGAAAGTTTTACTCCTCTTTCTCCCACTTTTGTATCCAGCCCTTCCGGGAATTGACTTATAAACTGCCAAGCATTGGCTTTTTTTGCAGCTTCTATGATTTCCTCCTCAGAAGCATCTGGCTTGGCATAGGCAATATTTTCTCGGATACTACCGCCAAAAAGAAGTACCTCTTGCGGGACGATACCAATATTAGAACGCAACTGTCTGAGGTTCCAATCTTGTATATTTTTTCCATCTACTTCCACCTGTCCCTTTTCCACCATGTACAATTTTAGCAGTAATTGGATGACGGTGGATTTTCCGGCTCCACTATGTCCTGCCAAAGCTACTTTATCTCCGGCTTTAATGTCTAGGCTGATGCCTTTTAACACTTCTATTTCAGGACGGGTTGGGTAGGTGAAACGTACTTGATTAAAGCGTATGTTACCTGAAATAGGAACTTTTTGGAAATCTGCTGTAGATACTTCCGGGGCTTCATCCAGAATTTCCAAGACCCTCTCCGATGATCCAATGGCTTTTTGGATCTGACTGTAAATATCACCCAGTCCTGCAATGGATCCTCCGATAAATGTGGTGTAAAGCACAAAAGATACAAGGTCACCAACACTCATAGCGCCTTCTGATACAAGAGTGGCCCCATACCACATGACAGCTACAATGCCTCCAAATAAAGCAAAGATGATAAAAGAGATAAAAGCACCCCTAAAGCCAGCAGCTTTCAAGGCTACTTTGACCACCTTGTTTAGACCTTTCGAATACCTGCTTGATTCATACTCTTCACCTGCAAAGGACTTTACGGTCATGATAGAATGCAGGGTTTCTTCTACGATTACATTGGCAGCGGCCAACTCATCCTGTGTTTGTTTGGAAAGTTTTCGGATAAATTTCCCAAAAACCATCGCAATGATGATAAGAACGGGGAATGTAGCCAACATAAAAAGAGTCAGTTTGGGTGTGGTGGCCATCAGGAAAACCACACCTGCCAGTAAGGTGATGATCTGTCTAAATAACTCGGCTAAGGTAGTGGAGAAAGTGTCCTGAAGTAAGGTTACATCTGCTGTAATCCTACTGATCAATTCACCCGTTCTTCTTTTATCAAAAAATGTCATGGGCAATTGTACCATGTTTCTGTAAAGGGCTACCCGGATATCACGCATGCTGCGCTCTGAAACTTTGGCAAATAGCCAAACCCGGAAAAAGGAAAAAATACTCTGTACCAAGAGTACACCCAACAGCAACAAAGCAATCAGATTGATATCATCCACTAACCAGCTTTCACCTGATGCCGTATCGATTAACTTTCCAGCGATAAAAGGGAATGTCAAAAGGGTAAGACTGGAAAAAAACAAAAAAAGCATTCCAAAAATAAAGGGGACCTTATAAGGCAGCATGAATCTAAAAATCCCGCCTAATTTGCTCAAGTTCTTTTTGTTCAGCTTGCGCTTTTCGTGCGCTTCAAGGGCATTGCCTCTCTTTTTTGCCATGGATATACTTCAATCAAATGTAATCAATCTGCAAATTTAATGATAATGATGGGTTTTGAAGCCCCTTCACCCATATTTCCTTCATAACCTCTGAGACAAAGAAAAGTTCGTCAATTATTCTACCATGCTTTGAAACTTACTTTATCAGAACTTTTCTTATTTTTTCCCAATAATTCTTCTAAAAAAAGCTTTTTCTTTTTCCCAGAAAAAATGGAACTGTCCAAAAACAAATCCCCATAGCAAAAGAATTATCTGATAAAGCGGCAATACCAGTAATAGATAAAGTACAGTTTTCCAGAAACCACCCCTTTCCATACTGATGCCCAAAAAATCAAAAATCGGTTTTTTGATAAATAAAATGGTAAAGCCTGTCAGGGCAAATACAATTAGGACCAGGACAACTTGAAGTAAGCTATTCAATTGCCATTTACTTTTCAAACGTTCAAGAAAATTGGGTTTGGAGGCTCTCATCAATCTTATTTCGACCCAAAAGTAAGGATTTTAACCGGAATAATCCTCTAGTCTGGAGAATGGGATAGGTTAAAAGGAAAACGTGCAGAGGATTTCAAAGTAATTTTTCAAAGAGGGGGAATTCCCTGGTTATCTTGTAGGTGAGGAAGGTTTTTCCTTTAATTTCGATTGAAAGCATAAAGCTGATTTTGTTATTGACTTTTTCATTAGACCTCTCCCCCGTACAGCTGTCGGGGTTGAGGTGACAAGGATAGGCTTTGAAAATAGTGGAGGTTATACTTTTGGATATAACTCCATAGTTTTTTGGGGGCTTCTCAAAGACCTTCCGATTTTTTAGGCAAAGAAAGGTGATCCATGTAAAAAACTTACTTGAGATCAATGCTCTATCCTGTAAAAAGGATATCGGTTATGTTCTTTTTCTTTCCACGGACTTCGCTCATACACCCATCTTAATTGGGCAGGGCCACTGTTAGCAAGTGCTGCATCTTCCTTTTTGGCAGCTTCCAAGGCTGTTTTGATTTCTGGATGAGTCATCAGAAAGTCTGCAGCTAAATCTTCAAAAACATAGGCTGAGTAACCTTCTTTGGATTGAAGGATGGTATCAAAGAAATTCCATGCAAAGAAACTGTCTTCCCCCTCTGGTTCGAGCACTTCCATGATATAGCGGTTTTTTTCCTGGTCCATATTAATTATGAAATCTCCGGCCCTGAAGGGTAACAAAGCCTGGGATTTTTCCACCTTGATCTGACTGTGGATATAATGCCCTTCAAAGGGGCGTTGGGCCGTTTGAAAATCTGCTATATGGTAGATCGTCACAGGGAGAAGTGTGTCTGACCGCAATGTTTCTAACCGCACACCGTTTCTTTGAAGGTTTTC
>NZ_SLAP01000103.1 GCF_007126775.1 Cecembia sp.
AAATATAATTTGATTATTTTAAATTATTTGAAATATAATAAATCAAAATCACTTTTTTACCGTATAGCATATCAAACTATGAGACTTGTTATGAAAAATTTGTTTTTATTATTATCGGTTTTGATGTTAGCATCTTCCTGTGCGGTAATACGTCAAGGAGAGGTTGGAGTGAAAAGTAAATTCGGGAAATTAGCACCTGATATTTCGGATGCTGGTTTGGTTGGTTTTAATCCTTTTACTACTCGTGTGATCAAAGTTCCTATAAGAACTGTTAATCAAGAGGTCAAATTAAGTCTTCCAAGCAAGGAGGGACTGACCATAGATTCTGAAATTTCTATATTGTATAGTATCGAGAAAGATAAAGTCCCTTTCATATTGGAAGATGTAGGAGAAAATTATGAAAGGGTTTTGATTTTAAATGTTTTCAGATCTGCTTCGGCTGATATTACAGCCCAATACATGGCAAAAGATATGCATTCAGGAATGAGGTCAGAAATTGAAACTCAGATTCAAGATCGGATGCATGAATCTTTGAGGGAGAGGGGATTCATTGTAGAAAGGGTGCTAATGAAAAGTATTCGTTTACCTGATGAGTTGAGCCGAGCCATAGAGCGAAAGTTACAAGCCGAGCAGGAAGCACAGCAAATGGAATATATATTAGAAAGAGAAAGGAAGGAGGCGGAAAGGAGGAGAATCGAAGCGGAAGGAACTAGAGCTGCACAGAAAATTCTCGCTGAAGGACTTGTGCGAGAAATCATTGAATTGAGAAGCATTGAAGCGTTTAGAGAATTGGCCAATTCTCCCAATACAAAAATAATTATTACCGATGGCAAAACTCCTTACTTGATCAATTCTCAAGAAAAATAAAAAAAAAGAGGGTTCAACCCTCTTTTTTTATTTTAACCCCACAGGTAGTTTGACTTTTATTTGATCCCATGCCATTGAAACTTCAACTGCATTATCTGAATTCAATTCAACCTCATAGGTGAGTCTTTGAACAGGCGTTTCCAAGATCTCAGGTTTAACGGACACCCTTACGATATCCTCGGATTCTTCGTATTCATCGGCAAGGTGCATATCATAAACACGGTTTAAAATAAGTACCCACTCCTTACGTCCTGGGATTGTGAAAAATCCATACATTCCCGCAGGGACATTCACTTCATTGATCATAACATCTTCCGAAAAACTTATCGCAGTAGCCCAGTGAGAACCAGAAACCCAAACCTGATCATAGGAAACCAAACCATTCCAAATAACCCTTCCCCTTACACCTGGAGAACCATAGTTTATTCTTATTTCATTACCACCAATAATTGCTTTGGCTTCCCGCCTTGCACTTCCTTTGAAAGTATCTTCTAGCAGGTCTGCATTCACACTATCAGCATAGGTAACTTTCTCTAAAATATGCTCTTTTTCTAAATTACTCATTTCTTCGCCTTCGGGGAGATCACTTTTTGGTTCTTGTCCACATGCTAGCAAAATTGAACCAAGACCAATAACGAATATAGTTTGTAGAATTTTCATTTTATTGGTTTTAATCAAAATAAGAATTCGGTTGAAAAATTATAAATCTTTGAATTGATCCATCAATTCCTCTGAAATACCTGTGGTGGAATACCCACCATCATGGAAGAGGTTCTGCATGGTGACAAATCGGGTAAGATCGGAGAACATGGTAATGATGTAGTCCGCACATGCATCAGCAGGGGCATTACCCAACGGAGACATCTTGTCAGCAAAATTATAAAAAGCATCAAATCCATCTATTCCTGTCCCGGCTGTGGTTTTGGTGGGTGATTGTGAAATGGTATTAACACGAACTTTTTTCGATTTGCCAAAGCGGTAACCATATCCTCGGGCGATACTTTCAAGAAGTGCTTTGGCATCCGCCATATCTGTATAAAATGGATAAACCCTTTGTGCAGCAATATATGAAAGACCCATGATTGATCCCCATTCGTTCATGAGGTCCATTTTTTCTGCCATATGCATCATTTTATGGAATGAGATAGCCGATACATCATAAGATTTGTTGACCCAATCATAGTTCAGTTCTCCATATGACCTTCCTTTTCGGATATTTGGAGACATTCCAATTGAGTGCAATATAAAATCAAAATTCCCTCCTAAATATGCTTTTGATTCTGTGTAGAGTTTTTCTATGTCCTCTAAGGAAGTGGCATCTGCAGGTATGACAATAGTGTTACACTCTTCTGCAAGTTCCTTGATAGCGCCCATTCTCATTGCTATTGGAGCATTGGTCAAAACGAATCTTGCTCCTTGGTTATGGGCTTTCAAAGCGGTTTTCCAAGCGATGGAGTTTTCATCCAATGCACCTGTGATAATGCCTAATTTTCCTTTTAGTAAATTCTCTGCCATAATATCGATATTTAGGTTGGTTCTTTAATAGAGCGGTAAAAATAAGGAAAAAATTAGGATATGGGATTTTCTAAGTCGGATTTCGAAAGACTGTTTGGAGAAGTGCATGTCTGTAACTTAATTATGGACCGTTTTTTCCATTTTCCCAGCATCTGATAAACGCCCATTTCCCCAATTAATGTTTATTGTTTCTGAGAGTTTTGGACTATGATTAATGGTATTTTCAAATACTCAAAAGTTCTTTGGCACTTTCAAAAGCGGAAGGAGAAGGGTTCGAGCCAGCGATCATTTTAGCAATTTCAGTAACTCTTTCTTCTGGAGCCAGTAACTTTATTTTGCTGATAGTTTTGTCGCTTGTGTTGTCTTTAAATACATAATAATGTTGGTCTCCCTTTGCAGCTACTTGGGCCAAATGTGAAATGCAGATCACTTGGTGTTTTTTGGAAATTTCCTGCATCATTCGGACCATTTGTAATGCAACTTCACCCGATACCCCGGTGTCGATTTCATCAAAAATAAGCGTTGGAAGAGCCATTTTATCTGCCATAATATATTTAATGGCAAATATCAACCTTGAAAATTCTCCTCCAGAGGCCACCTGTCTCAAAGCTTGCGGTTGTACACCTTTGTTGGCTGTAAATAATATGTCTATCTGATCAATCCCATCCTTGGAGGCTGATACTGCCTGATGAGACATCATTATTTTTGCATTTTCCATTCCCAATTGCCTCAGCAACCTTTCCAGTTCCTTGCTGAAATCTTGAAATGAAGCTTTTCTTTTTTCACTCAAAGCTTTTGCTTTTGACATCATGTCAGTCTCAGCCTTGGCCTTTGCAACTTGTAAATTCTCTATTTCTTCATCAAGATTTTCCACCTTAAAAACCTTATCAGCCAATTCCTGCTCTAAGGTTATTAGGGCTTCGATGGAATCCAGTCCGTGTTTTTGCTGAAGGTGGTAGATTTTGCTTAACCGATTCCTGACGGTCTCCAATTTCTCAAAATCTACTTCTACCTTGCTGTCTTCATTCTCTAAACTGTCGGCAAGATCCTTGATCTCAATCAATAGACTTTGGAAACGTTCTCCGTAGGATTCAAATCTATGGGCATACCTTCTTAGTTGTTGAATGTTTTGATTGGCAAGGGAAAGTATGCGTAAAGCTCCAAATTGTTCGTCTTGCAGTTGGCCTAAAACCTCCTGGATTTTCGCTTTGATTTCTTCTGCATTTTCTAAAACATCCTGCTCGTTTTCCAACTCTTGCTGTTCTCCTTCAACAAGGTTCAGTAAGGAAAGTTCTTCTAATTGAAATTTGTTGAAATCAGCCTCCTTTTTTAGTGCTTTAGCAAGTTCTAATTGTTTTTCTAAAGTCTTTTCCGTCGCAATAAAGAGCTGATATGCTTTTTGGTATACCTCTTTTTCCTGATAACTTTGAGAGTAAGCATCAATTAAATGTAACTGATAAGCGCCATTTGCAAGCATCAAAGTATCGTGTTGGGAATGAATGTCCATAAGAGATTTTCCCAGTTCCTTAAGTGTCTCCAGTCTCACTGGGGTATCATTGATAAAAGCACGTGATTTTCCAGAAGGACTAATTTCTCTTCTAATGATACATTCCGGCTCAAAGTCCAAGTCTTCTTGTTTGAAAAAATCCTCAAGCCCATAGTTGCTGATACCGAAGTTTCCTTCAACCACACATTTTTTCTCAGGATCAGAAAGAGATTTAATGTCTGCACGATTTCCCAAAAGTAAACCTACTGCGCCAAGCATAATTGATTTCCCTGCACCTGTTTCTCCGGTAATCATACTCAGGGAGGTACTTGGGAACATCTCCAGCTTCTGGATCAATGCGTAATTGGAAATATTTAATGATTTAAGCATCTGCTTTTAAAAATTGCTTGACGGCAAATCTAAGAAAAACTGGTTAACCTTTTAGGATATCATTGTACCTTCTGGCATTGTTAGGATCTATTTTCATCAAATATCCTACCGCCTCCGTTCTGATTTCCAGGGGTGCTTTCTTTAGAATTTTGCTGATCTCATCTCCTTTGGCATCAATAAATGCAATGGTGAAAATACCATTCGGTTGCTGCGTATTCACTTCAGAAACCAATCGGATGGCTTCAGTAATATTCTTATAAGCTTCTTCAGGGTCGCTTAACAGAAGGTCTAGACCTTTTCTATGATAAAGATAAATCGCCTCTCTTACTGGGGCAAAAACAGAAGAAGTATAAATATCATTGATCAGCCAGTACCTATTCCGTCTGTCGTTCGGGTTGGGTTGCCATCCAGGTCTAGGAGATTGTTGTGCGTTGTTCACAATATTATTGGCTATTTCAAAAAATGCATCTCCTCCCCTTAATGAAAAACTATCATAATCAAAGCCCAAAGCAATATAGGCGTAGTATGCCAATAAAGAACTGATGTTATTGAGAAATGAAAAACGGTTGAATTCCAGTGGTTGGGATTGTAGAAACTCAAAAGACCAGTTCCTATCGATAAAGTTTAGAACCATACTTTCATAATTGGTTCCGTACACGGGCCTTACCGTCTGAATCTGTACTGTTGCATTGTAGAATCCAACTTGAGGCATGTCACTGATAGTAACCAACATATTCCCTTTGATTCTTTCAAAAGCTTGAAATTGATCAGTACTCCAAGTCCTACCATTGAGAAACTGCTCAAAATTTACCTTCATATCTTCAAAAACAGCAGTTTCCTGTGTTCTGGCCCGGTCACTATTAATAATCACCGTGAAATTCAGTTCCTGGGCAATTGCCAGTTCGCTTTGCATCACCAATAAGGCCAATATGAAACCAATTCTGATCATTTAATCATTCAATTACTTTTAAATAAACGAAAAAGTGAAATCTAAATTTTAACAGGTATCTTTTTAATGCCTTGTAAGATCATTTCAGCAATTTGTTGTTTTGGCAGGATTTCTGATTCTTCTGTATGCCCATCTTCAAAAAACAAACTTACTTTGTTGGTGTCTAATTGAAAACCTGCACCTTTTTGCCTCATAGAGTTAAGAATAATCAAGTCAAAATTTTTCTTTTCCAACTTATTTTTGGCATGGAACGCCTCATTTTCTGTCTCAAGGGCAAACCCTACATGTATTTGATGGGGCATTTTCGCTTTTCCTAAAGTTAATGCGATATCCACGTTTTTGACAAGATCAATAGCCATTCCTTCCCCTTCTTTTTTGATTTTTTCTGTTGCCACATTTTTAGGCGCATAATCGGCGACCGCTGCTGCGAACACACAGATGTCCATAGCCCTATGTACACGGGCAGATTCCTGGTACATCTCTTGGGCACTTTTGACAGGGTAAATCTTTATTTTTTTATTTTCTGGTTTTATGGCTCCTGAACCCAATACCAAGTGAACTTCAGCTCCTCTTCTAGCAAAGGAATCTGCGATGGCAGCTCCCATTTTTCCACTGGAGTGGTTACTTATAAATCTTACAGGATCAATGGCTTCTTGTGTTGGGCCAGAAGTGATCAATACTTTTTTTCCTAAAAAATCTTCAGCACTGACGAAATGCGCAACTACCTTTTCTAAAATATTTTCAGGCTCCATCAACCTTCCCTGCCCTGAGAGTCCGCTGGCTAATTCTCCACTTTCTGCATCCAAAATGATATTTCCAAAGGATGCTACAGTTCCCAAGTTTTTCCTTACTGATGGATGTTGGTACATATCCAAGTCCATTGCTGGAGCTATCATGACGGGACACCTTGCAGAAAGATAGGTGGCGGAAAGCAAGTTATCGCATGAACCATTCGCCAATTTGCTCAAAGTATTGGCACTTATTGGAGCAATTAAAAAGAGATCTGCCCATAGGCCAAGATCTACATGATTGGTCCAAGAGCCTGTCTTTGGGTCAAAAAATTCATGAAATACAGGCTTTTTTGACAATGTGGCCAAGGTCAAAGGTGTTATAAAGTCAAGAGCAGAAGTACTCATAATGATTTGTACTTCTGCTCCTTCTTTTACCAATAGTCTAGTAAGATGAGCAGCCTTGTAAGCCGCTATACTTCCAGTTATACCCAATAAAATTTTTTTCCCTTTTAAGAGCATTATTCTTCAGTAGTTTCCTCTGGGTGACGGAAATACAATTTCCCCTCCAAGAATTCTTCCATTGCCAATGTACTGGGTTTTGGCATCCTTTCATAAAACTTCGAAATCTCAATTTGCTCTTTATTTTCGAAAACCTCCTCAAGGTTATCAACTGTAGATGCAAATTCAGATAGTTTGTTGTTTAACTCCTCCTTCATAGAAGAAGAAATCTGCTTGGCCCTTTGACCGATAATGTGAATTGACTCATATACATTACCTGTTTTATCCGAAATTTTATCCAGGTCTCTGGTGATGATAGATGGATTGATTGCCATATTTTAGTTGTTTGAAATTTCTATTGAGTTTTCTGATGGATTCACTTCTGTTGAAGGGATAGCAGCATCCTCTTCTTCCAATTTGGCTTTGGCCAAGGATTCTTCGTACTCTTTTTTAACCTTTAAATGTGCGGTAAGTTCTTTTTCAGCCTTAACGATAAGTGGGTCAATCGCTCCGATATATTTGCTTTCAGGATACCTTCTTTTGAATTGGTCTGCAAAATTAAACACATCTTTTAACCTGTCTTCTTTTTTGTCAAAAACACTTCTGCTTCCGTATGACAATGAAACTTCGACAAGTTTATAAGCCAATTCTTCGTTATATTTACTATCCGGGAAGTCTTTAGAAAAGTTCTGGAAATTGATGATACATGCCCTGTAGAAGTCTCCTGGAAAAAGACCTTCTGTAAGCCGAAGGTATAACATGGACTCCTGATATGCCTTTTCTTCGAACCTTTTCTGAAGATCATCAATCATGCCCATGGCTCTTTCGTAAGAGTCAGACTGAGGAAATCTGTTAATAAATAATTGTATTGCGTTAACTGCATCTCTGCTACTTTTTTGATCCAGATTAAAATCAGGAGAATCCAAATACAGAGAATAAGCGTTCATGAACAAGGCTTCTTCAGCCAAAGGACTTCTGCTGTATGTTTGGTAAAAAGTATTGAAGTAGCCAGCAGATTCAATATATCTTTTTGTTCTAAAGTGACTATAAGCATAATTGAAATCTGCCATTTCGGCTTTTTCACTTCCTCTTATTACAGGGAGTATTTTATCGTACAAAATAATTGCCTTGTTAAACTCTCCTTGGTCGTAGTATTCATTGGCAGCTTCATAAAGTTCTTCCCAGTTGGTGCTTTTTTCAAGTTTGTAGAATTTCCCACAAGAAGAAAAAGCCAAAGTAAGAAATAGAGCCAATATGTAAATTTGTTTTACTTTCATAGAATTTTGGAGCCGCAAATATAAGGGATTTAATATTGTTATCAAATTAGGCCCAAAGGCTTAGGAAGGTTACTTCTTGACAACGAGTTTTTTCGTGACTATATTTTTATTATCCACAAACAAGGTGTAAAAATATACCCCTGGGTTTAGGTCCGCTACATTAATTACCAATGTACGCTGTAAAGGATCCAACTCGTATTCTGCTACCGGATTACCGATAAAGCTGTTGATAGAGATTTTCGCAGATGCGTTGGGGTTTTTGAATTCATAATCAATCTGTGCAATTCGGTTACTAGGGTTTGGATAAATACTTCCAAGAGAAATATCCTTGTGGTTAGTTTCATCATCAACAGGATTGAAAACCTCATAAACTGCTTCCACAAAAAAAACATCTCTTGCATTTTCTGTATTTGCAAAATGAAGATCAAAACTTCCTCTTAATTCACTTATTCCTAAATCAACCTCTAAGTAAAGGTCAGTGAATATTTCGTTGGGCTGAAGTGTAAGTTTTACTTTGCTCAGATCTTTTTTAAGATTGTAGCACTTTTCTTCAATACATATTTTAACGTTCTGAGAAGATCCAATATTGCCTCTCAAAAACTTCAAAGAATATACTTTTGCTTGATCTGATTCATTTTGGATAATGAGCGATTGTCTTTGAGAAGTCCCTATCTTACCGCTGAATTCAATATTCTCAGACAAAACACGTACCTGCGCTTCCCCAACGATGGGAAGCATAAAAAAGATACAGGTAATGAGTGCAAGAATATTTTTCATGTAAATCTTTTGTCGATAAGCCTGGAGTTTAGAATTCTCTGACGATATTATTGATACGTATAAATTTACCAAATTGATTTGAACTTTTTACCCATTATGGGTTAAAATTTGTTAAGCTCAATAAAATTTTTTTTATCAAAATTCGTTCCGAAAAATTAATCGGGCTTATCCTCTTCTAAAGGCTGTTTTTCCAATACAGTTTCTCCTTTTTGTTGCAATAGTTTTTGTATTTCTTCCTCCGATGGGAAAGGGATAATCACATCAGGTTGATCAAAAAGATTTTCAGGATTTCTTTCTCTTCTTACAGGTTTACGCCATGCAAAAATCTTATCCATACTTGGTTTTTCCTCTTCCCTCCAGATAAAGCCCTCCAAAAGTTTATCTTCTTCCTGGATCATGTGAGGCGGGTTAAATGCGCCTTCCGGTTTTACAAGCCAATTGATTCTTTTGATATTGCCCTCTTCAAAAAACATCATGATATTGGCGCAGAGCATTTTGTTCATCCCTCTTAGAACCGAATCTCCTACTACATCGAAGTATATTGATTCTCCATTTCCTTCCACATGAAAGCGGCTGATCTTCCCTTCAGTGAAATAGCCTGTCATTTTTCTGCCTTTAATCTGATTGAAATTTCCAAGGGTGTCTTTGGTAATATTGAATGCTTTTCTATTGAGGTAAACCCTATCAATTTCTTCATTGGCGATCAAAAAACTTACACTATCGGCAGTAATTTGACTTTTATCATTCCATAATACTGGATCTTTGTACATGTAAATACTGGAATCAGCATATATATAAGCCAGGGAATCTGATATTCCATGAAGATCTGATTTGATCATTTTCACATTATTGAAAGCCAATAAATGACGATCGTCAAACTGCTCACTATCCTGTGAAATCAAGCTATCGGCTATCATATATAAAGTATCCTTTTCAAAGTATTTTTGCACCAGGGCATTGCCATAAACCAGGCTGTACTTTCTATCCTCCCAATATTTGCCTTCTTCACCAAAAATCTCCACCTCTCTTTCTTTATTTAGCATGCTAACATTTAACCTGCCTTCATAATATTTGGCCAATTCGTCATAAAAAAGAATATCAGCATATATCTTATTGGTTTCGGTTTCTACTTCACCTTCAAAAAAACGAAACTGTTTTTTCTCGGTATCATAGAAACTTCCTTTTTGGGCATTGAGTTTATCGCCTTCTGCGGATACAATGTTGGTAAGTCCTACTGTTTCCGCTGTTTTTGGGACAGTCATATAGATCAGGAAGTTCGTCCTCATTGTGTAATCAGGATTGACCAAAATGACATTATCAGTAAAGGTAATTTTTTCAGATCTGGTATCGTACAGTGCATTAATACTGGTCAGTACATTTGTAGAATCAACTACTTTGCCGTCATTAAAATAATTTGCCAGGCCTGTTTCTCTGTTATAATTCAAAAAATCAGTATACAAGGTAGTTTCTTCATTTTTCAAAACCACATTATTTCTCAATTTGGCAATTTTGGTGAATCCATCATATTCCGCATAATTGCTTGTAGTGATGACTGGGTCTTCTGTATCCACTATTCTTACCCTTCCGTAAAGTTTTGCCATATTGGCTTCCCTGAAAAAATGGGCTGAATCACAATAGATCAATGAATTTTGGTGCTTCATTCGGACATTATTTATCAGCCGCTCAAATCCACTCGCACCCTGTAAAAGGTCCGCCTGCTGGATTTCCAGCATATTACTTTGTTGGGAAAAAGCATAACCACAAGCTAAAAGCAAGCAGTTAAGAAAGAAAAAGAGGGTCTTTTTTACCATTATGAATTTGAGTCAGCGACAAAATTAGCCAAAAATGATATTTTTGAATTATGGAAAGTGTTTTTATCGATCATATACGGTCAAAAAATCTTTTAGATCCAAAATCCAGGTATTTATTGGCACTCAGCGGGGGGGCAGATAGTGTTGCCCTTGGCTATTTGCTGGAAGCTGCTGGGATAAATTTTGAAATAGCGCATGTCAATTATAGTTTAAGGGGCGAGGAAAGTGATGAAGATGAAGCTTTTGTTAAGGATCTTGCAAAAAAATGGGGGGTGATTTTACATTTCAAGAAAATCGAGGAGCGAGCTTTTTCCTCAAAAGAAGGATCCACCCAAATGGTGGCAAGAGATATTAGGTATTCTTGGTTCGATGAAATATTGGCTTTGAGTGGGCTTCAGGGGGTTTTAGTGGCACATCATTTTGAAGATCAGATGGAAACCATTCTACTTAATCTACTCCGCGGTGCAGGGATAGAAGGAGTCTATGGAATGTCTGATCGCCGAGGTCCAATTATCAGGCCTTTACTCTCATTTTACAAAGAGGAACTGTTGCATTACTTGCAGGAGAACAATTATACATGGAGAGAGGATCGCACCAACAAGGAGAGTTATTACAGAAGGAATTTCTTAAGAAATGAGGTTTTTCCCCTAATAGAGCAAAAATTTCCAATGGCAATGCCGGTGATGGGAAAGAGTTTTAGAAGAATTAAAGATACAGGAAAAGCGTTTTTTTATTTATACCAGCAATGGAAAGAAAGGCATGTGCATTCGGAAGGGGACTATCAGTTTATAAGAATTAAAGATTTTATAAACTTACCCGGGAAGAGCTCATTTTTGTTCTATTGGCTGAGAGATTTTGGTTTTGGCACATCTGACATAGAGGATGTTCTTGTTTGTGCAGAGCATGCTGTGGTGGGGAAATTTTTTTATTCAGGAGAGTATGTTTTAAATGTAGATAGGGAGGAGCTGATTTTGGGTAAGTCTGCCTTTGATTGGAGACCTATTTCTATTGCTAAGGGGGATATCAGGGTTCAGATCAATACTTCGGTTTATGATATCATACGTGTTGACAAAAATTTTCCTTTAGATAGAAATGTGGAAAATGCAATGTTGGATTTGGACAAACTTTCCTTTCCACTTACCGTTAGAAAATGGGAACAGGGAGACAGAATGGTGCCATTGGGAATGAAATCCAGAAAGAAGATTTCCGATGTTTTGATTGACCTTAAATTGCCGCTTTTGGAAAAAAGAAAGGCAGCTGTTCTTTTGTCAGAAGGAGAGGTGGTCTGGTTAGTGGGCCATAGGATCGGTGAGAAGTACAAGTGTGATGTCAATACTGAAAATGTTTTATATTTGAAAAAGATTAAACCATGATCAATCCATTTTCCAGAACTTTTAGTGTCAATGAGTTGGAAACGTTTCAGTTCTTATCTCAGGTCAATCTTTTCGAAAAATTGAAAAATATGGAAATGGCCAGGTTTCTTCCGGCACTTCACTATCGAAAATACAGAAGAAATGAAATAGTTTTTTTCAGTGGAGATCCAAGTCAGGCTTTGTATGTGGTCAAGTCAGGCCGAATCCATCTTACAATAGATATCAAAGATAATTTCGAGATAATCAATGAGGTCAACAAAACGGAAGCATTTGGAGAGAATTCATTGTTGGAAAATGTCACAAGAATCTACACAGCTGTTGTATCATCTGAAGAGGCAGAATTACTGGTTGTCCCTCATTTTGCCATTCAGGAAGTATTTGACAGCAATCCCAAAATAAAGGCCAAGATGATGGCTTCTCTGGCGGCGTTCTATAATCAAAACAATAAAAGGCTTTTTAAATCTTACAAGAACTCATTTGGTTTTTTCAATCTTCAGGAAATGTTTGACAGAAACAAAGAGGAAACCAGGTAAAGGCAATAATTTCGTGTATATCAATTAGCAATTATATGCGCTGAATTGCCAAGTAATCAGCTGTATTATTTTACAAAATGTCCTTTCTTTAATAACTTAGCGCGTATTTTGAAATTAATGTATCAACTTAAATAAATCCATAATCATGACAAAAGTAACCGTAGTAGGTGCCGGCAATGTGGGAGCAACCTGTGCCGATGTTTTGGCTTACAGAGAAATTGCTGAACAGATCGTATTGGTAGATATCAAAGAGGGAGTAGCCGAAGGCAAAGCCTTGGATATTTGGCAAAAAGCACCTATCAATCAATACGACAGTAGGACAGTGGGAAGTACCAATGACTACAGCAAAACAGCGAATTCTGATGTGGTTGTAATAACTTCCGGTTTACCAAGAAAGCCAGGAATGACCAGAGATGACCTTATAGAAACCAATGCTGGAATCGTTAAATCTGTTACCGAAAATGTAATCAAGCATTCTCCAGATGCCATTATCATAGTTGTTTCCAATCCCTTGGATGTCATGACATATCAGGCCCATATCACTTCCAAGCTTCCCCGTACTAAAGTAATCGGTATGGCGGGTATTTTGGATACCGCCAGATACAGGGCGTTTATTGCAGAGGAATTAAATATTTCACCCAAAGAAATCCAGGCGATCCTTATGGGTGGTCATGGAGATACCATGGTTCCACTTCCTAGATATACCACGGTTGCGGGGATTCCTGTTACCGAATTGATAGCAAAAGACAAATTGGATGCAATTATAGAAAGAACGAAGTTTGGGGGAGGAGAACTGGTGAAGTTAATGGGTACTTCTGCTTGGTATGCCCCAGGATCAGCTTCTGCCCAAATGGTAGAAGCCATTCTGAAAAACCAAAAAAGGGTATTCCCCGTATGCATCAAACTGGATGGAGAATATGGGATAGATGATTGTTATTTGGGCGTACCAGTAGTCTTGGGAAGAAATGGCGTGGAGAAAGTTATCGAACTTGATCTCAATAAAGAAGAAAAAGAACTCCTGGAGGTATCCAGAGGACATGTAAAAGAAGTGATGGGAGTATTGGACAAGCTGTCTACAAAATAACCCTATTCCTTTAGAATATTGAAATCCCGGTTTTTAATCGGGATTTTTTTATTTATTTTGATAGCAAGATATTTCAATCAAAAAAACAGGTAAGTGAAAATCAAAAAGCTCATAATTGGATTCCTATTGACTGCGGGAATTCTTGCTGCAGTATTTTATGTTTATAAATTCGGATTACCGATTGTTTCCAAAAGAAATGCGCTGGAGCTCGTTTCTTCAGAAGCAATCCTGATTTTTGAGACTACTGAGCCCGTAATGGCCTGGAACCAGCTGGTTACCCAGCCCATCTGGGAGAGGCTTTCGGAATTACCGGTTTTATACCAGGCACAAAGTCAGATTATGGCCTTGGACAGCATTTTGGGGAAAAGTGGGCGATTGGAAAAAGCACTCAAAGGAAACCAGTTTGTAATTTCATTGCATCCTGTAGGTAGGGAAGAATTTGACTTTCTCCATACGATTGCTTTCCAAGATAGAGCAGTCCCTGAGCTTTTGGGTGAACTTGAAAATAACCTACCTCCTTTAACCAGAATTAATACCCGAAATTACAGTAATGTAGAGATCAAGGAACTACAGAGTCTAGACCTGGAAAGAAATCTTAGCTTTGCTCTAATAGGAAATATTTTCGTAGCCAGTTATAGCTCATTTTTGGTAGAAGAAGCCATTCGCTATGCGCAAAATACGAACTTGTCTGATTTCAAATCTTCAAACAGGCCCTTATTTGATGCGCTGCCTAAGTCAAGAGGCTTAGGTGTATTCAGGCTTTCATCCACAGGTTTAGGACGTTTGATCGCTGGAATTACGAGGGATAAAGATCTTAAAATGATTCAATCATTTGCCAACAGGGGTGTGTCAGCCAACCTTGAACTTAAATTTTTGGATGAAAAAATCTCTATGGATGGCAAGGCATTTTTTCCCGATGGGAAAAAATTCAGTTTCGCATCTTCAAGCGGAACTGATGCAAAGGTTTTTCAAAACCTGCTAAGCAACAGGGTTTCCGTTTTGCACCAATATACCCTCCAGGATCTCAAACAATTAAAAGTTTTTGAAGATGATACTTTTGAAATAACAAGTACGCTAAAAGGTGACCTTGAGAAAGAACTCATTGAAAATGGTTTTTTTGAAAAGTTATCAGGAGAATTAGCTTTCATTCTGTTTGAATTGATACCTAATGAGCCTCAAGATAAAATCCTTTTGGCCAAAACAAGTGACGTTGAAGCACAGATCAATATGTTAAAATCCTTTGCCTTGAACCATGGCCGTTCAGAAACAGGGGACCTTCCTTCAGATTTTTATCAACAGCAGGAAATATTTATGATTGCTGCTGATGAATTTCCAGCCCATCTTTTTGGCGGAAAATTCCAAGGTTTTTCAGATACATACTTTACAGCTATAGGGGATGTATTGGTAATGTCCAACAGCAGTAAGTCTATGAAATTATTCATTGATGACCTCAATAATGACAATACCTGGGGAAAATCGCTAAATCAAAAGAGGATGCTTGATATCATATCTCCTGATCATGGTTATCATTTTATGATCAATACGCCACGATTTTGGGCCGCAGTACTGGAAAAAAGTTCGCCTAATTGGCAGCCATTTTTTCAAAAATATGCACCTCAAATCAAATCCATGGACTTGATGAGTATCAAAGTCAAAGAATATGATAAGTCCAATCAACTTAATCTGGAATGGTCCTATAATTTGGCCCCCATAAAGGCTGTACAGGATGTGCTTTTAACAGAAAACAGATATGTGCAATTTCAAAATAGACTTAGTTACGGACCAGTAATGGTCCAGAACTTTGTGGATAGAAGTCAGGAGTTTGTATTGCAGGATATAGAAAATAACCTTTACCTTTTTACAGCAGAAGGGGAACAGGTTTTTGGGTACCCATTGGATGGGCCTATAATATCAGATATTTTCCAAGTGGATTTTTATAAAAACGGGAAGCTTCAGCTGCTCTTTGCTACAGGAAATCAGATTTACATCATTGACCGTTTGGGTAATTTGCTGCCTAATTATCCTTTGGCATTGGAGGGAGAAACAATCACCCATTTGAATCTGGTTGATTACAGCAATACGAGAGATTACAGGTTTTTCTTAGGGACTACCACCGGAAAACTGATTTTACTGGATAAGAATGGTACTGCTCTTGAAGGATGGAACCCTAACCAAATCAGAGGGCCTTTGGCAGTAAAGCCAGCCCATCATAGGATTGCCGGTGTAGGAGACAGAATGGTGGCATTATCTGCCAATGGAGAACTTTATTTTTTCAACAGAAGGGGAGAGGTCGAACCTGGAAGCCCAATCAGGTTAGGAGATGGACTTTCTACGGAATATATTCTCTTGGAAAGAGGGAGTGCTAGAGATAGTAGGCTTGTGACTATCACCAAAGAGGGAGAGGTAGTTCAGGTTAATTTGAGAGGAGAACTGGCATATCGAAATCAATTGCTGCGTCCAGATAGAGAAAGTAGGTTTCACTTGATTAAAGACCAAAAAGAAGACCGGTACTTGTTTGTTGTCTATGAATACAATAAAGTTACAGTTCTGAGTAACGAATTTAAACCATTGTTCACGGTGGACATTTTTTCCCAGGAATTAAAGTTTCAGTTTTTTTCTTTTGGTACAGACAAAAATATTTTTGTTATAACTGATAAAAATCAAGAGTTTATCTATCTGTATAACTTAGAAGGAGTGCTTCTTAACACCTTACCTATCAGTGGGGACAGTAATGTTATCATCCGATATTCAGGAAGTCAAAATGATTATACCATTTTCACAGCATCAGGCAATAGGTTTTCTGAATATAGATTGCCTTTATAAATTAAACTCATCCCTAAGAAATTACTCTTAGGGATGTTTTTTTGTTTTTGTTTCTCTCCTTACCATTCCCTTCTTACTTTTGCAGGGGATTTAAAAAGAAAGACATGTCTGATTTCAGCTTTAAACATATTTCGCTTATTCTTTTTTTATGCTTGAGTCAGTTTATCCAAGCCCAAGTGATATTGGATGATCAAATGATTCCTTTAGAGGAATCAGATTACCATAATCTTCAGACACCTTACCATACAACCCTGACTTTTTTTTATAATCTAAGGGAGGATAATTATGACCCCAAAGTAGCTTCCGAAGCACTTTTTTTGGATGATGAGGCGTCAAAAAATGCTGAAAGATTAGCCATCAAGCTCAAACAAATTTTTGATGGTAACGGGGTTTATGTAAAAATTTCAGAGGTCCCCAATGACCCAAATTGGATAGATTCTCTGTATACTACACAGTCGAGGTACTTTTTTGATACAAGAAGGCTACCACTAGTGTATCTGGAGAAAATTAATGGAGAATGGAAATTCAGTGCTTTCACGGTTTCGCAGATTGATGAAATGCACAAGGAAACTTATCCATATGGAACAGATAGATTGTTGAATATTCTTCCAAAAATGGGGAATGAAGTTTATTTGGGTTTACACTTTTGGCAGTTGGCGGGTCTTTTTCTCCTTATCTTAAGTCTCTTTGTTGCCCATAAGCTCATGACTTTTTTATTGGACAGGGGATTTATGTATGTGGTTTCAAAAATGGGCTATGGTTATGTGGGAGAAAAATACCTTTTACCCGTTGCCAGGGTTACAAGTATTTATTTGATCATTGTTATTTCATCACTTTTTATCCGGCTGCTACAATTACCGATTGAGGTAGTATCCATGGTACTTAAGTTATTGAATGCGGCCAAGCCCTTGGTAATTACCATTGTATTTTACAAAATCGTAGATATTGTAGCTCTCTATTTTTCTAAACTGGCAGAAAAGACAGAGTCCACCCTCGATGATCAATTGGTTCCATTGATGCGGAAAACACTAAAAGCGTTTGTGGTCATTGTGGGTACTTTGTTTGTTCTCAAAGAAGGTCTAGAGATAGATATCGTTCCTTTCCTTACGGGTTTGTCTATTGGAGGTTTGGCTTTTGCATTGGCTGCACAGGATACGATCAAAAACTTTTTCGGCTCAATCATGATATTCATTGATAAACCTTTTCAGGTAGGGGATTGGATAACTTCAGGGGATGTGGACGGCACAGTCGAAGAAGTTGGATTCCGATCTACACGGGTCCGGACCTTTCGAAATTCCCTCATGTATATACCAAATGGAAAAATTGCAGATGCTACTATTGACAACCACGGTCTGCGTCAATACAGGAGATTTTTCACGACTTTGACAATTACCTACGATACGCCCCCTGAATTGATAGAGGCTTTTGTTGAAGGATTGAAGAAAATTGTGGATCATCATCCGGATACCAGAAAAGATTACTACAATGTTTATTTTAATAATCTATCTGCATACAGTCAGGACATCATGTTTTATATCTTTTTTGAAGTGCCCACTTGGCCTCAAGAATTGCGGTGCAGGCATGAAATACTCGTTCAGATTATCAAATTGGCCAACTCTCTTGGGGTAAGGTTTGCATTCCCTACCCAAACGCTCCATATGGAAAACTTTCCAGAGAAGAAAACCTTGGTTCCTGGCTATGCCGCAGAAGCCTCTGCCTACACAGCTAAATTACAGGATTTTGTAGCGAAAGAACTCGTTCGAAGAGACAATTAATCCATTACCTGAAGTAAAGCTACCTTAAAATTTAAATTCCCATCTTTGTCAGGATATGAAATTATGATTTCAAAATCTCCGGAGATACTGGAAGCTTTAATAGAAAATGCGTTTTTCAGTTGTTCTGTTGACCAAAATAGGCTGCTTCTAAAGTCTGGGTAATTGGCTTCATCAAGGTGGGGATTAAAATGAGGTGTTTTCAGTTTCCATTTCGGCATCAATTCCCAGTAATTCAGATATAGTGAATTGATCGGTAATTCAATTTTTCCAAAGTCGTTATCGAAAGAAGTCAAACTCAATACACCAGAAAATTTATCTTGATTGAAGGAAAATTCTCTGTTCAGGACTTCCAGCTTTTGGATACCTTTTGGGTCAAAATTAGCCAACTTCTCAGTGTCAAAGACTGGCATTGCATCAATCAAAATCAGCGGGTTGTCCTGGAAAAGTGCATTTAATGGTGCATTGATTAATTTAAATATGGTGGTTCGGGATTGTTTTCTGACCAATACTTCAGGAACGTATTCTCTCAAGGTGGTTTCAAGATTTTCAAAACGGGTAAAGTCATCCAAATAATAAGTTCTGTCAGCTACAAAACCCGTAACGATTGGAGAAGCAAAGAATGATTCTGAAGGATAAAAATGAGGGATAAGTTGTGCTGAAAGTAATATTTTCTCCAAAAATTCCCTATCCTTTTCATTCAATTCTAAAGGAGGGAAATTAAAATCTTCTTCAAATAGAAATGGCAAAAATGGCGATTGGGGTTCAAAATTGAGTTGTTTTTCGTGTTGGTATGACTGCGCAATCAAGAAATCGTATGCTTTTAATGGCCCTAAGTCAAAAAAAAGATTGCCTCCTTTATCCGGTTTTGCAGCGTGAAGTACGGATTGTTTTCCATGCGCAGATAAGAAAAATGTTTCTGCGGTATCAATTTGAGCAGCAAGATTTTTGCCATGTACTATATGCCCGAATAGTTCTGGGATAATTTTCGGGTTTTTAAGAGGTTGGTATATTTCCTGGCCTATGCTTCCTTGAAGGTCAGGATTCAAGAAAGGGTTTTTGATTGAAACCGAGATATTGAAGGTGTCTTGGATAAAATCAAGTTGTATTGGGATTTCAGATTGTTTGTTTACCCGGCTTTTTTGATTCATAAAAACCCCGGGATTCTCAAATGTGTAATTTTTGAGGCTTGGGAAATTCTGAATTCTGCTAGGCCCTTTTTTGGGATTGATTATTGTGATAAACTTGTTGAATACCCCTTTCCCATTCTGGCTAAAGATGGGGCTTGTTCTGGTGTAAAAACGAAGTAAATAATTGTCAGACTGAAGGGAGGAAGGTATTTTAATCGTTCCTTCAGCTTTTCCCTGTTCAAGTGGTATGATGGATTGGAAAACAGGAAGGTTTTTTCTATCAACCAATTCCACATAAGCCATTTTAGAGTGCCCTGGACTTCGATAACTATTGACTTGTAAGTAAAACCATATCTCATCACCAACTGCAGTAATATTTTTAGAAATATGGGCACAAACCTCCTCTTCAGCAATATTTTGACCGAAAGAACTAAAGTGGATAAAGAAAAAGAACAATATAATTTTCAACCGCATGATCAATCCTCCCAAAATTCAGGTCTGACATTACTTCCTCTTAACCTGCAATCCGTACATGCTTGTTCTGCTGCCCTATACCCTAATAATGCCCCCATTTGATTAAAAATGTCTCTGGCAGGAATAAGATTACCCGAGGCAAATGTTGAAGTTATAGTCGCTGGATTAGGTGGAATAGTATCGTTAAAAATATTACAAAATTCATATTCCTGAATAAACACAGGCCATGGGAATACATCGTTCAGGTCAATATATATTTCTTTAGTACTGGTCTTACCCATACTGATGTGTCCAATGGCGGGAGGCATCCCTTCAGAAAGGGCTTGAATATTTCCAGTAATCAGTGAGGGAAGGGGGCTAAAAATACCGCCGATATCTTCTGAATTCCTTCTCAAAATATCCCAAAAATCAAATGCAGCCTGGTCTAAAGCCATTTGTTTGACCTGAATACGATAACGTTGGGTCAATTTTTCAGAAAAGTTGGGAATGCGTACCAATTCCCTTTGAAGTATGGTGTTATCCTCAAACCTGGCAGCATTTTGAAGGACAATGAAGGGATTGATATTTTTTTGCCAGCACCTGTCTATGCGCTCCTCTTCTGTCCTTCTTCTAATAGATCCATTATCATATATTAAATTGGAAATTACGCCCGGGCGAAACACCCAATTCTCCTCAAAAGTCCACAGGAAATACTGGGAAGTTTCTGTACCCTTGGTGCTGATAAAGATTTCTACACCTTCTTCATCTCTGATATAATCCAGTACATCGATTTCAGGGGAAATAACAGGTTTCATAGCCTCAGAGATATAAGTTTCCCCATTTGGTAATTGGATATGCAGGTAATATTCGCTGTTTTCAGGGAAGTTTCCTTCTAATGAATAAAGCCCATCCCCTTTCTCCTCAAATTCCCACCTATTATTCCCAGCATCACTTAAGGCTACAAAGGCAGATAAAACAAGATTACCCGTATTTTCACTTTGAATAGGGCTGGTTTTGCTGAGTTTGATAATCGATTCCCCCTCTAATTCGACATATCCCTCTACCACCAAAATCTCTGTTGGCATATCCCCCAGCTCAGGTTCAAAAGGATCCTTACATGAGATAAGCAGCATGCTTAAGATCAGCGAATAGATATAGGCTTGTCGGTTTGGCATTATATTTTAAAATTATACGTAATAAAAGGGATAGGTTGAGCAAAAATAGAAAGCTGATAGCCTTCTAAAACCCCATTAACAGGAGTGAAAAAGACTGAGTATGGATTTCTTCTTCCCAAAAGGTTGTACACCCCTAAAGACCAAGAGGAATGGGCAAGTTTTCTGACTTTATGGTTTCCTTCTATATTGACCGAGAGATCAATTCTGAAATAATCCGGGATCCTGTAGGCATTTCGGTCGGAGAAAAATACCCTTTCCGAACCTCCGTAATTGAATTTAGCTACCGGTAATGTAATGGGTCTGCCTGTGCTGTAGTTGGCGTTTAAGGAGGTGCTGAATCTTTTACTCCATTCATAATTACCTACAAGCACAGCATTGTGGGGCTGGTCAAAATTATTGGGATACCAGTCTCCGCCATTGATTTTTTCAGCAAGTTCATCTTTGGCGGTTCTCAATAAAGACCTCGAGTAAGTGTAACTCAGCCAACCGTTCAATTTACCCACATTTTTCCTTAGTAAAATTTCTGCTCCGTAGGTTCTTCCTTCTGACCTGACCAATGCTTGTTCCACCGTACTATTTAAAATAAGTGTACTCCCTGATCGAAAATCCAAAAGATTACTAAGTGATCTATGATAGGTTTCAATGGAGAGTTCGTATTTGTTCACTTTAAGGTTTCTATAATATCCCAATGAAATCTGATCTCCCCATTGAGGCCTGATATTGTTATCACTGAGTTTCCAAATGTCTGTAGGAGCTATGGCGGCATTATTTGTGATTAAGTGGATGAATTGTCTGCCTGTATTGTATCCAGCTTTAATGGAAGAGATATTGTTGAGAATATAGCGTCCTGAAATACGAAATTCGGGCCCATGGTGATTTTGGATAACTTCTCCCGGACCAAAAGACTGTTCCCTGACCAGGTTGGGAGCAGCGATTGGTTGTCCTGAAGCATAAGTCCTGCTATTGTTTGGACCTAAGAATTGATATAGCACATATCTGCCTCCATAACTGACACTCAGTTGATCATTGATTTCAAAATTATCGCCAATATAAATAGAGGTTTCCCTTGCCTGTTCCTGATTGACTTTTTCGGGCACTACGATGGATTCCAATCCTGAAGGCCTGATAAATCCAGGCTGAAGCTGATAGCTGATAGTATGAACACCAAAATTAAGACTATGCCTGAAATCTAATTCGTATTTAAAGTTTGCTTTAATAAAATCCTGCTGGATATTGAATCCAAAATCATAGGCATTGGCAGCATTATCCCTTCCTTCAATTCCGAAACTATATTGATCACGGCCCAAAACCAGTTCTGCTTCGAATTTTTCATTGAAATAATGCGTCCAGCCTAGATTGAAATTAAGGTTTTCATACCGGAAAGTGGTATCCCTATCGAATCTGAAATTATCGTTGCTTGTATAAGTATTGAAGCGGATAATATTTTTATTATTCAGTTGATGGGAAAGGTTTAAGTTGAGGTCATAAAAAGCAGCCCTGCCATTTTGAAAATCTGTATTTTCCTCCAATAAATTCAATAGCCAATCTGAATAGGTAGATCTGCCTGCTACCAGAAATGTTGTTTTTTCTCCAATTGGACCTTCTACAGTTAGTCTACCAGTCAAAAGTCCGATACCACCTGAAACCTTTACTTTTTCACTGTTCCCATATTTGGCATTGACATCTAATACTGAGGAAAGCCTCCCACCATATTGTACAGGAATTCCCGCCTTATAGAGTTCTACTGATTCGACCACATCTGGGTTAAATGCTGAAAATAGCCCGAAAAGATGGGACGGATTATAAATTGTGGCATGATTGAAAAGAATCAGGTTTTGATCAGCTGCCCCTCCCCGCACATTGAACCCAACAGAGGCTTCTCCTACAGTCTGCACACCTGGTAAAGTTAAAATTGAACGGATTACATCCACCTCTCCCAAAATGGCTGGGATTCTCCGCATATCTGCTATGTCCAGTTTTTGTACCCCCATTTCAGGCCTCGCTATATTTGTCATACGGTCTGAACTGACAGTAACCTCCGATAATGAGATGATATTTTCCTCTATGGCGACATCCAGGATACCGTCGCCCAAAATACTTATTTGCCTTTGCTCGACAAATCCTCCCAGATTTTGAATAAAAAGAGTGTGCCTTCCTACAGGAAGTCGGATATCAAAAAAGCCTTCCTCATTGGTAATGGCCCTTCTGTATTCAGCCTTTTCAAAAACAACAGCCCCATAAACAGGGTCTCCAGTTTCCAGTCCGGTAATTTTACCTTTAAGGGAGGCTTCCTTTTGTGGGCCAGGATCACCAATCACATATAGTTTATTTCTTGAATAGGCCCTTTCAATATCATTTTGGCGTTGGAGACTGTCATTCTCGCCTACTTTATCATTAGTGTTGAAAAAATATTCGGGAAGTCTTAGATCCAGTGCATTGTATTTGGTAATGAAAATCTGCTTTTGTCCATCGATGCTGTAGCGATACTCTGTTTGATCAAAAACAGCGTTCAATATCTGTTGTATAGAATTATCTTTTGCACTGATATTGACTTGAAAATTTTCCAATTCCGCTTTAGAAAAAAAGAACCTATAGGAACTCATGGATTCTATTTGCTGCGCAAACCGGACAAAAGAAATTCCTGGGAAAAGGCCGGATATGCTTTCGGTATCTTGGGCCTTTGATTCCTGAAAATTGGAAATAAGAAGAACAATAATGATAAGCAGGTGTATGGGCTTCATGATCTTCATCTTACTGCTTATTATAAAGTGAAACCAAAAATGCCAAATAGCCTAATTTATCAGATCTAAAGTGTAGTTTGGGCCCTTTACTCATCCTTTTAACTTCTTTTTTATCCAGACCCAAAAACTCGATCGCTTGTTTTTTACTGGTAACCTGAATAATTCCACCTGGTTTTTGAATAAAATAGTCTTCAATTTCGTAAAACTCGTGACTGTATATTCCTACCTCTCTTTTTGATTTGGTCTGTTTGCGGTGTTTGATCAGTACATTGGCCTTTCCTTCAACATACAGTTCATAAATTCCATTGCCATGGTGATTGTATCTGGAGTTTTCATGGACACGTATAAAGCAAACAGGTTTTTCCAATCCTAAAATAAATTGATCAACTTTATCGGCTCGGATCAGGATTTTTTGTTTGTGTACTGGTTGAAAAGTCAATACTTCATCTTTCCATATATTGTAGAGCAAAGGGACCTCCTTGTAGGTAAGTCCATTGACAGTGATTTCGCTTGTCTCAAAATTCTTGGTAAAAAAATAGGGATGACCTTCATAGGTTTTTGGGGGATCTACAAAATAACCTCCACTTACGATCTCTTGGTCCAAAGGAATGTTTTCGCGGTATTTTTCTGTCAAACCCTCATTCTTCTGGCCAAAAACAAGCGTACAAGGTAGTAGAAAGCCAAGTACAAGTGAAAAAAAATGATTTGCCATAGATTTAAAATAGGTCTAAATTATTCGTTGATAATTTAGTGAAAATATCAAGGCTGAGCTGTTGATTACCGAATAATTTTATAAATGGTTAAATGCAAACAGTTTAATCATTTAATTTTAAGATCAATTGCAAATCAAACCTTTAAAAACCTATCATCTATGATTTCCAGAAGAAATGTTATCAAATCCATCGGACTAGGCTCGGGACTTTTATTTTCCTCTAATTTGATTCAGGCTTCCCCTAAAGTAACTGAGAGCGAATTCCGATATTGCCTCAATACCAGTACCATTATGGGTCAAAAGCCAGGTTTGAAAGGGTATTTAGAAATTGCTGCAAAGGCTGGCTACGATGGTGTTGAGCTATGGATTAGGGACTTGCAGGAATATATTGAAGCAGGGAATTCCGTAAATTCATTGAGGATGTTGATCCGAGATCATGGATTGACATTTGAGAATGCCATCGGTTTTGCACCTTGGATGGTGGATGATGCTTCAAAGAGAAAAGCAGGTTTTGAACAAATGGAAAGAGAGATGGGGCTTTTGGCGGATTTGGACTGTCACCGTGTGGCAGCACCAGCCTTTGGGGTAGATGCGCCTCTTGACCTCTTTCAAGCTGGTGAGCGCTATAAAAACTTGTTGGATCTGGGTAGGAAAATAGGAGTGATGCCCCAATTGGAATTTTGGGGAGCGTTTCCCCATTTTTATCATCTTGGGCAAGTGCTCATGGTGGCGGCTGTAGCTGACGATAAAGATGCGCGGATTTTGCCGGATGTTTACCACCTCTTTAGAGGAGGATCCGGCTATGAGGGGCTTAAAATGCTCAGTGGGAATCTGATAGAAGTGTTTCATATGAATGACTTTGTGATGCATATTCCAAGAGAAGAACAACAAGACAAGGACCGGGTCTATCCTGGGGATGGCGGTGCACCTATGCAACAAATCATTGGGGACCTCAAGGCAATGGGTGGAAGGAAGGTGCTTTCTTTGGAGCTTTTCAATCCTGATTATTGGCAACAGGATGCCTTGACAGTGGCCAAAACAGGATTGGAGAAAATGAAATCTCTTGTAACAAATGTTGTTGGAACTTAATGGAAGATCCAGGTATATAGAGAAACAGTTAAAAATGCCAGAATAGGTCCCAAAATGATCATCAAAAGGCCTCCTGGTCTGAAGCTTTTTTGTTCAACCATTCCAGTTGAAAAGGCAATAGCATTAGATGGTGTAGAAACTGGTAATAAAAGCGCAGACGAACAGCTGAGGGCTACAATCAAAGGTACGGCAATTCCCCAAAAACCTGGAAGCGTAATTCCCAAAGGAACCAGGATGGCGGATGCGGCCGTATTACTCATAATATTGGAAATTAAGACAGCAATAATGGCAAAAACCATAGCTACTCCAATCAGTGGGATGGGCAGTTGGGATATTTTTTCCATGATAATGTCCGTTAGGCCTACATCCACCATTGCAATGCCCAGTGCCAAACCACCTGCGACCAGCATCAAAGTATCCCAAGGTAATCGGCGTACATCCTCGGATTTCATTACTTGAAATAAAGTAAGCAATACAATTGGGATAGCGGATGTCGCAGCAATAGGTATGCCATGGAGTGGTTCTGTCAACCACATACTCACTGTTACAAAAAGGGTGAAAAGTACCGCATTCCTTTCAAAACCTTTTTTGCTTTTGGATGACCCTGTTATTTCAGATAAATCGAGTTTAATCCCACTCAGCTGCAGTTTTTTGGTAAGGAATTTCCAGAAAAGGTAAACAGCTATTAAGGCAGTGGGCAATCCAAAAATCATCCAATCTATAAAAGTAAGGTTGATGCCTTTCTCCTGCATTGCGCCAACGGCTATGGCATTGGGCGTACTTCCAATAATTGTCCCCATTCCCCCCAAAGTTGCAGCTGCTGGAATCCCTACCAATAGTGCTTTTGTATATTCGGAATCTTTACCCATCATTCTTGCCAGTGGGAGAATAGAGGATATCATCATGGCTGTTGTAGCTGTATTGGACATGACCATGCTCCCTACAGCTGTGGTCAGCATCAACCCCAAAAGTAATTGATTGGGGTCTTCTCCGAATTTTTTGATGGTAAAGCGGAAGAGGGACCTGTCCAAGGATACAATGCTCATTCCTTCGGCCAGAAAAAAACCACCCAATAAGAGCCAGATGACATTACTGGTCCAGGTTCCAAGATACATTTCAACGGGAGTTTTGTGGTCCTCAAGGATAAAATCTGTCCCGAAACCCATCAGTAACCCTGCAATAATAAATATACCAACGGCAAAGGGAGGTATAGATTCCGTAACCCATAAACCAATGGCCAGCACACTTATGAAAAAGACATAATTCACATCATCTTCATAACCCAGGTTACGAAAAAAAGAAGTAATAAAAATCGCGAGAATAAAATTACCTGTGAATGTGGAGGTAGCCCAAATCCAGCCAAATTTCAGTTTCTTAAATAGACGAAAGGATGCCCGCCTGGAATCATTGTAAGCCATAAAAAAGCATATTGATGAATTGCTTAGGTAAAATTAGTGATTTTATGATGCTGAGAAAATTGTTAATATTATTATTTGATCAATTTATAATATGATAACGAGAACTTATAAACAATATCACTAGATGATTGCCCAAAAGGTTAAAAATTTAAAGGCAAACATCTGAAATACGGTTAATGTTCAAATGGATATCTAAGCCTTTCTCTCTGATAAACTAGTTTTTATGTTCCCAATAATTTCCTTTGTATATCCAGCCCTTTCATTCAACCTTTTAAGTGAAAACGCCAAGACCAAATTGAAAAAGCCCAAAGAGAAAAAGGCAAATGCAGTAAAAACTACAATGGTCAATCCTCCCAAGCTGGGATTGAACAAGATCATGATAGCAAAAACTGTGGAAAGAAAACCGCTAAATACAAGCCATCCCCATCCTTTGTCTCCATACCTTCTCATATCATGTGCAAATCCAAAAGTGGCGAAACCTTTGAATAGAAAATAGAAGGCTACCATAAAGGGTAAGACTGCCATGGTGATGGCTGGATAGAAGAATAAGATGGCTCCTATGATAAAATCAAACATAGCCCCTGCCAAATGCCAGCCCCAGTCATCAATTTCTTTTCTGTTGGCTATAGAAAATATCAAAGAGAAAATTCCAGATGCAAACATAAGGCTCGCAAAAATGATAGCCAGACTGATAAAGCTACTCTCAGGGGTACTCAGAGTCCAAGCTCCTGCTAAAATAAACAAGGTACCAATGACCAATAGTAACCACCAGTTTTTGATCATGAATTCACTTTTTTTTACTATCTGCTTCATGGGAAAAGAGTTAATGGTTTTTATTTCAATGTAGTTAATTTTCAGGAATAATTTTTTTTGCTTTGCTATAAATTTCTAAGGATGGGAAATAGTGGTTGCTTATTCCGAATTCCCATTAAATCAGAAATCATGCTAGGGTATAAGCAATTCTTCCTGCATGAGCTTAACTTGGTCTTTTTTTGGATGAGGGATTAATTACAAATCAGAAAGGAAGCGTTACTTTAAACCTATTACCAATTGGAAGGCCCTAATTGAAGGGAATATGCTAATTGTTTTCATTGCCGTGACTTCAGAAAAAAGCATCTCTTTTTGGGTAAATTTGTTTTTCAGACTTAACCCAAAAAAAGCTCCAACTATTTAAAGAAGGAGCTTTTCTGTTTAAGTACCCAGGGCCGGGGTTCCCGATAGTCATCGAGATAAACTTCTCCTCCGGCTTCAGGCATAAAAAAAAGATCCAACTCATCTGAGAAGGATCTTTTCATGCTAAGTACCCAGGGCCGGAGTCGAACCGGCACGAGTGTAACCTCATTGGTGTTTGAGACCAACGCGTCTACCAATTCCGCCACCTGGGCATTTCAAATTCGTCCGTTCCTTTCTGAACGGGATGCAAATATGAAGAGTATTTTTTATCCTTGCAAGCCTCCCTAGGGTAGTTGTTCAATTTTTTCCACTGAAAATGCCTTTGGTTTATCCGAAAATAAGGTTTTTGTATAAGACCAAACACTTTTAAATAATTCAGAATCACGGTATTGGTTCAGTGCCTCTTCAGAATCCCAATGGCTGTAGGTCATAAAAATATTTTTATGATTTTTGTCTCGCCAAAGTTCCAGGTATTGACAACCTGGGAAATGGCGTATTTTTTCTTTGTTGGCTTCAAAATTTACCATAAAAGCATGCACCTTGTCCTCCTGAAATGTCATGCGTACAATCCTCACCAACATCAGCCTTCTGTTTCAAAATGAATAAATACCGGACTGTCATGTCTTAATCCCAGTAAATCTGCCCCATGTCCGTGATTGATACCGATTTCCAATAAACCCAGGCTATTAAAAAAGGCAAAACAGTCTCCAGGTTCAACCTGATCGTAAGTACTGTTCAGTCTGTTCAGGTTTTCTCTACCGAATTCTATCTTGAATCTTCCTGGATTGAGGGTGTCAAATACTTCTTTGGTAATATTGGTAAGCAGGTTACCATAATGATCCACTCTGATTACATGGCCGGTAATCTGTTTTTTTGTGGCCTTGAAATTTCGGGGGATCATTTTTTTGATTGCAGTCAGCGGACCTCCAAAATCATGTATCGCAGCACCAGATGCCACTTTTGCTGCAATGGGGGCCAAAATATCCATGGCTGGGAATGTGCTTTGTTGCACATGGATATCTGCAAATTTAACGATAATGCCAGGTTCAGATTCCGACAGCAGGCTTAGGACGCCATTATTCGGTCCAATAAAAATATGATCCTCCAGTTTGATACCTATGTAACCCTCGGTCATGTTACTTGTGGCATTCATGGCTACTAAATGAACAGTCCCTTTGGGGAAATCATCATAAACTGACTTAAGTACAAAGGCAGCGTGCGCTACATCATAGTTTTCAACCTTATGGGTAATGTCTACAATGTTCAACTGAGGGTTGATGGATAACATTTTTGCTTTTACTGCAGGTACATAATAATCGCTATCTCCAAAATCTGAGGTGAATGTTATCAAAGCCATATAAGCAAGTCCGTTAAAATTTTATATTTTTGTACCAGGTGTGAACAAAAATATAAATTTATCAATTACACCATTAAGAACAAATCATAATTCAAAGCAATCGGATTGGTAGAAAAAGTAATTACTTTAGAAAATATTCCCCTGCTGGATTTTTTGGGTATGGGAAATGAGAATATCAAGCAGGTTTCGGCTGCATTCCCTCAGAGCAAAATTGTATCCAGGGGCAATGAGATAAGGATTCAGGGCAGAGCACCAGAAATCCTTCGTATCAACGACCTACTTAACATGCTGCTTCAGCATTTTCATCGTTTTGGACACATCACCCCTGAAAATATCAAGGAATATATCGCTTTGGAAGGGGCTCCTTTTGAGGAAAACCAAAAAAATGATGTGATCATATATGGCAATAAGGGGTTAGTAGTGAAACCAAAATCTGCTAATCAGAGAAAACTTGTGGAAGCTTCTCTTAAAAATGATCTTGTTTTTGCTTTAGGACCTGCGGGTACAGGGAAAACTTATATTGCCGTGGCTTTGGCCGTCAGGGCTTTGAAAAATAGAGAAGTAAAAAGAATCATCATTACCCGACCGGCTGTAGAAGCTGGAGAAAATCTTGGGTTTTTGCCGGGAGATCTTCAGGAAAAACTTGATCCTTATCTCAGACCAATTTACGATGCCTTGAGTGATATGGTGCCCTCAGAAAAATTGAAATTTTATCAAGAAACAAGGGTTATCGAAATCGCGCCATTGGCATACATGAGGGGACGTACCCTTCACGATGCTTTTGTCTTGCTGGATGAGGCCCAGAATACCACAGGCGAGCAGATCAAAATGTTTTTGACACGTATGGGGCCGAACTCCAAGGTCATAATTACGGGAGACCAAACACAGGTAGATTTGCCAAAAAGACAAAAATCAGGTCTCAGAGAAGCACTGCATGTACTGAAAGATGTCAAAGGTATTGGAATGGTTTACCTTGGTGGTAAAGATGTCATCCGACATAGGCTGGTAAAATCCATTATTGAGGCTTATGATAAAATTGAATCTCAAAAAGAATCCCAAAAAGATGAAGATAAGCGTGGAAAAGGTCCTGAATAAGGAGCAGCTTGATAAGGTGTTTCAAATTAGGGAAGATGTTTTTGTAATTGAACAAGAAGTGGATCCTGCAGAAGAATACGATGAATTTGAGGAAACATCCACACATTTTCTGGCCAAATTAGATGACCAATCCGCTGGTACCGCAAGGTGGAGGTTTACGGAGAAAGGAATCAAATTAGAGCGTTTTGCCGTATTAAAGGCAATGCGTGGGAAAGGCGTAGGGCAGGCATTGGTAAAGGCGGTTTTGGAAGATATTTCCAGCCATCCGGAGTCAAATGGGAAAAAGTGTTACATGCATGCCCAACTAGATGCCATTCCCTTGTATGCTAAGTTTGGGTTTAAACAGGTAGGTGAAATGTTTGAAGAGTGCAACATATTTCACTACAAAATGGAATTATATTTGTGAATCAAATAGATCTTTATCTTCTAAATTTAAACATTATGAAAAAATTATTATTTGTACTGCCATCACTTTTATTAATCTCCCAGCTCACTTTAGCCCAATCTCTTGAAGATCCAAAAGGTGAAGTAAGGCTAAATTTTCTCAATACCATTATTATAGGATCAGTGGAGTTGGGTTATGAACATTTTGTAGGCCATGATCAGTCTATAGGCCTGGAACTGCATTTAAATGATCGTTTTAGCTATAGAAGTGCTTCAGGTGGAAGGGACTTCGATGCGACATCTATTTTGCTTTCCTACAATTTTTATTTTGCAGGAGATGAGAATGGAAAACTGTACATTTCTCCTTACTTTAAATACAGGTTTGGAGAATTTCGTGAAACCGTAGATGGAGCTGGAGTAACCGTCACAGATTTGAATAGTGGTTACATTGGACTCACAGGTGGATACAGATGGAATTACAACAATTTTGCATTTGGTCCTTTTATCTCTGTAGGCAGGGGTTTTTCATCCGAGGTAGCCGATCGTTTCAATGCAGTAGAATTAAAAGCAGGTTTGAATGTAGGATATAGGTTCTAAAGAATTTATCCGATTAATTTATACCATAAGGGGACTATATAGTCCCCTTTTTTATTTTTTCTATGTAATTTCCATCAAATTTTTATAAGATGGTTTTTGCGGATTTTCCATTTTTAAGGTACCTGGTTTTCTTTATATTAGGTATTCTTTTATACCCATTATTTGGGTGGGTGACCTTGGAAGGTTTGTCCTTGGTTTTGGGGTTTTCTTGGTTTTTCTATTTATCAATAACAATCTATGTTGAGAAAAACCGATTGTTTTCGGAGATTTCTTGGGTTTTCCCACTATTGGCATATTTACAATTGGTATTGGCTGGTATGCTTTTCTCCCACCTTCGTGACTTTCAAAACAACCCAGATCATCTGATCCATTCGGTAGAAAAAATGGATGGTTATTTGGCGCTTGTGATTGGACAGGATGAGGCCAAGCCCAACTCTACTGCCAATAGGCTGCTACTCAAAAAAACAATTGTAGGTGGTGAAATTAAAAATAAAAAAGGCGAAATATTGGTTTATCACCGTTCTGATACAGCTTTACTGCCCGGGGATTTTATTTGGGTTTGGGGTCATCCACAGACCATTCCGGGACCAACCAATCCCTATGAATTTGATTACCAGCAATTCACAATCAGACAAGGTGTGGCGCACAGGCATTTTATTGGAGAGCGATTTGAGATATTGGGAACTGTTCCAGATTTCCCCATAGAGGCTTTTTTTATCAATTTAAGGGCTAAAATCATGGAACGTTTTGAGGTGTTATTCCAGGATACCAGAGCGATTCAAATAGCCAATGCCCTGCTATTGGGGCAGAAAAAATCATTGGACAGGGAACTCAGTGAAGCTTATGCCACTGCAGGGGCCATGCATGTTTTGGCAGTTTCCGGTTTACATGTAGGCATCGTTTATGGATTTTTCTTCCTTTGGATCAAACCCTACAGATTAGAAAGGAGAAGGCGTATTTTATACCTTTCTGGAATTATTCTTTTGATCTGGGGATATGCCTTATTGACCGGAATGTCTCCATCTGTTATGAGAGCTGCAACCATGTTCTCTCTGATGGCATTGGCTCAGATGAAATCCAGAAGTCCTTCTATTTTTAATGCTATCGCACTTTCAGCCCTGATACTATTGCTTTATGATCCCAATTTGATATATGCTGTGGGCTTTCAATTGTCTTATATTGCCTTATTGGGAATATTATTGATTCAGCCGTTTTTGGTCAAGATTTGGCAACCTAAGTATAGGATACTGGATTATTGTTGGCAAATCAGTACAGTAGCAGTAGCTGCTCAGTTGGCAACTTTCCCTCTTTCTGCTTACTATTTCCATATTTTCCCCTCTTATTTTTTGATTTCTAATCTGGTGGCAATTCCTGGTGCCTTCTTGATTATGAGTATAGGTGTCCCATTTATGTTATTTTCCAATATTAGCATCATAGGTCCAAGTCTGGCTTTTTTGACCGAACGGGTTATCAAGCAGTTTAATAATTTGGTTTTGGGTATCCAATACCTTCCTGGTTCTAGATTATCGGGCATCTACCTCGAAACCCAAGAGGTTTTCCTCTACTTTGGTTTTATGGGATTGATCTTGTGGTTGTGCCATAGGCCCCACAAGCTTTTACTTTGGGGGATTGTATTTGGTTTTTTTCTTGTAGGACTTTTTCGTTTAGTTTACCAACCTCTGAAGCAGTCAAAAAATATACTAACAGTTTATCATTTGGATAAGGGTATTGCCATGGATTACCGCCAATATGAGGCACTTTTTGTTTTTGATAAGGCGGATATTTCAGCCATTAGCTACAAGGTATTGCCGCATAGAGAAAGGTTTGGGGTTGAAAAGAAATATAGCTTGAAAGCGTTTGAGAAAGAAAACAAGCAGGTCGTTTTATTACCCAATGGAGCAATTCTTCCCTTTAGTGAAGATGATGTGGAACTGGTCAATATGTCTTTTTATCCTCATGGAATTAATGCCTGGATGGAGAGGAAATGGGTGCCTGTATCCATCTCTGATTCTATTTCGGTGAACCCCACCGCTTATAGGCTGGTTTTTGACTGATATGTTTTGTCAGCATCCTTTGGTTGCCTATCTTTCTATATATTTAACCCGGATTTTACACCGCAAATAAATTAATAAAATGAGTGAACAGCCCCTAATTATCTATAAAAAAGACCGGATTGGCTACATTCAGCTCAATAGACCTGAAAAGAGGAATGCTCTTAATGCAGAATTGGTCAGCGCTTTAAAGAAAGCCATTCAGGAGTTTGAAAATGATCGGAATGTCAAAGTGATGGTGATTAAGGCCTCAGGTAAAGCTTTCTGTTCCGGTGCAGACTTGGCCTACCTTCAATCTCTCCAAAGCAATACCTATGAAGAAAATCTGGAAGACAGCAATAAGCTGAAATCACTTTTTTATAAAATTTATACCTCACCGAAAATAATCATTGCAGAGATTCAGGGGCACGCACTTGCTGGTGGTTGTGGTTTGGCTACGGTTTGTGATTTTTCTTTTACTGTTCCAGCGGCCAAATTTGGTTACACCGAAGTAAAAATCGGATTTATTCCAGCTATCGTTAAGGTATTTTTGATCCGTAAAATAGGAGAGGGAAAGGCCAAGCAACTTTTGTTGGATGGGGATTTGATATCCGCGGAAGAAGCCAAGGCAATGGGTCTGGTCAATTGGATAGTAGGTACTGATGAACTCGGGCAGAAGGTATATGATTATGCGCAGAAACTGATTCGTCAAAACTCTGCGCAATCCATGGCTCTTACTAAGGAAATGATAGGGCGGGTCCAGGAAAAGGATCTGGAAGAAGGCTTAGCATATGCAGCCACCATGAATGCCAAAGCAAGAGGAACCCAAGATTGTAAAAAGGGTATCGCTGCATTTTTAAATAAGGAATCAATCAATTGGTGATTTGAGAGCCCAAGCCTACCATATCCTGCAAACTGTTTTTGGTTATAGCGATTTCCGTCCTGTACAGTTGGAAATTGTCATGGCAGCTATGGAGGGCAGGGATTGTTTGGCTTTACTCCCTACTGGAGGAGGGAAATCGATTTGTTTCCAAGTACCTGCGTTGGCCAAAGAAGGGATCTGTTTGGTTGTAAGTCCGCTCATTGCGCTGATGAAGGATCAGGTAGATAATCTTCGAAAACGGGGGGTCTTGGCCGCTGCAGTTTACTCCGGGATGGGCAAAAGAGAAATTGATACCATTTTAGACAATTGTATTTACGGAAATTACAAATTTTTATATGTTTCTCCGGAAAGACTGAAAACTGAACTATTTATCGAAAGGTTCAAGAAGATGAAAGTCAATCTGATAGCAGTGGATGAGGCGCATTGTATTTCGCAATGGGGCTATGATTTTAGGCCACCTTATTTAGAAATAGCTCAAATCAGAGGGTATCATCCATCTATTCCCTGTCTTGCACTGACTGCATCTGCTACCCTAGAGGTAAAAGGAGATATTTTGGAAAAACTGGAATTAAAAAATCCAGCCGTTTATGTTCGTTCGTTTTCAAGAAAAAACCTCAGTTATGCCGTCCGGATGGCAGAAAATAAACTGGAAAAAGCCATTGAAATTTTGAAAAAAATTAAAGGTGCAGCCATTGTCTATGTGAGGAATAGAAAGGGTACCAAGGAAATGGCTTTCCTTTTGAATCAGATGGGTATTCCTTCCACTTTTTATCATGCAGGATTGGACAATTCCGTCCGTGAGGCCCGTCAGAATGAGTGGAAACAAAATCGCCTTCGCGTGATGGTAGCAACCAATGCCTTTGGAATGGGGATAGATAAGCCGGATGTCAGATTGGTATTGCACCTGGACTTACCGGAAAATTTAGAAAACTATTATCAGGAAGCCGGAAGGGCCGGAAGGGATGAAAAAAAAGCTTATGCAATACTCATCACGCACAGACAAGATCTATCAGTTTTGGAGGAACGGGCGGCGATGGCTTATCCTCCCACTGATTTCCTAAAAAAAGTTTACCAAAGCTTGGCCAACTATTTTCGGATGGCAGTGGGCAGCGGATTTATGAGTAGTTTTGATTTCGATCTGTCAAGCTTTTCTTCAACCTATAATTTGGATTTATTGTCATGCTATAATGCGCTAAAGGTTTTGCAGGAAGAAGGCTTGCTTGAGTTGAATGAGAGCTTTTTTAGCCCTTCTACACTTAAATTCCTTGTAGATCAGACAAAGCTATATGAGTTTCAGATTGCCAACGCAAAGCTTGACCCTTTGATTAAAATCCTGCTGCGCTCTTATGGAGGGGAATTATTTATGGAATTCTTGAAAATTCAGGAAGGGAAGTTGGCCAAAACCCTCAATATTCCGGAAAGGGAATTGATCAGGATGCTCGAACACATGGATAATGTAGGGGTTATTTCTTATAGTAAAAGAAAGGACCAACCCCAGATTACTTTTTTGACAGAACGGTACGATGCCGGTAAACTGCCTCTAAATTTAAAGCGTATTGAAGAAAGGAGGAAAAATGCCATCAGTAAAGCTGCTTCAATGCTTGCCTATGTAAACCAGGATAGGGTGTGCAGATCCAATCAGATTTCCTTTTATTTTGGAGAAGATACAGATGAGAATTGTGGAATCTGTGATGTCTGTGTAAGCCTTAAAAAAGAACTGGTACAGGAAGAAGAAATGATCAAAAAAAAGATAATTCAAACCTTAAAGGCAGGAACCTTGTTTTCTATTCATACCATTCAAGATGTTCCCGGTTTAGATAATGACCTTATCAGTATGAAGGTTTTACGTAATTTAGAGGAGGAAGGAATAATCACCACCAGAAATGATGGTAAATATAAACTTAACGGTTAATGGCTTCATTTATAGACGATGTTTTGGGGCGTCTTTTTCCCAAAAAAGCAAAATCACTATTTGTAAAAGAAAACTTCAAGCAAACTGATGTAGACAGAGAGGCGGGTGCGGACTGGGTATTGTCAGAGGAAGGCAAATCCATAATGGCTTTAATTGAAAAAAATTATCATTTTAAAACATCAGGAATGAATAGTTATCCTGAAGTGCATATTTTGAATTCTCCCTATGCCAATGGCTTTGCTGTTTCCTTTGACAGTCCATTGAATGAAAAAACTTTTTCCTATCTTTTCTTTGCTTTTGGAAGGCGAGTGTTAGATTTGGGATATAATCAGGTTAGTCTTGACAGAAAAATCGAAGAAATGAAAGATTTTGTCAAAACTACAGAAAAGCAATATTTTAAGCCGCCTTTGAGTAATGTCGATTTTAGTCAAAAGATAGACCAGTTGTATGGTAATATCAGTGTTGAAAAGGTGAGTGTGAATGATAAGCCCAGTTTCCTAAAGGTTTTGGTTACCGTTTACTCTGATCATTTGTACCAGAAAGCCAAACCCTTTGACCAATTTATTGAGCGGTTATTCGAAACAAACAATTGATATGGACAGACTTTCTCTGAGATCAAATTTAGAAAACTACAGGACGCCATTCGAAGAAGAGGCTTCCTTCATCCCTGATTTTGTCACATTGACTTATGATGATAAGGCTTTTGTCAGAGAAAGGCTTGAGGGACATTTTACCGGTTCAGCATGGATTGTAAACAAAATGAGGACACATGCCCTGTTGACCCTGCACAAAAAACTTAATAGGTGGTTGCAGCTTGGAGGACATGCTGATAGCAATGAAAATTTATTGGAGGTCGCTTTTACTGAGGCAAAGGAAGAGAGCGGACTAACTTCACTAAGGATTGTTGATCCAGGTATCTTTGATATCGACAGACATGTTATTCCCCAAAAGGAGGATGTACCTGAACATTTCCATTATGATGTTAGATTTCTGATTGAGGCGGAAATGAACGAACCACTGGTATTGTCCGAAGAAAGCAAGGCGCTGGCATGGATCCCATTTGATGCGGTTGATGACCTTGTAGGTTTTAATGCGTCGATTATCAGAATGCTTGAGAAAACAAGCAAGTCTGAGATTTTGCTTTGATATCAAGCATAAATAATATGAAAAAATACAGCATAGAGGATGTCAGGTCCTCTTTTTCTTTTTCTGTTCCAGTCCAAATTCGATTCTCCGACATTGATGGGTACATGCATGTCAATAATGGTGTTTATTTCAATTATTATGAACACGCCAGAGCAGCTTATCTTAATCAAGTCTGTGAATGGGACATCATGAAAACAGGGACTGTGGTTGCCAATATCAGTATCGATTATATGGTACCTGTGCACCTAATGGATTCTTTGGAAGTTTACGTGAAATGCACACATTTAGGCAATACATCTTTCGTTTTGGAGCAGGTGCTTTTGGGGATAACTGAGAGGGGAGCGGCCAAAATATTTTCTCAGGCCATAGTTACCATGGTTTCAGTGGATATGCAAACGATGAAACCCGTCCCAGTGCCTGCTCATTATGCCCTAAAATTGTTGGCTGAATAGGCATGAGGTTTTTTATTCATTATCTTTGTGCGGGGAGAATAAAGAAAAAAATAAGTTTGGATGGGAAATGCTAAATCAGTTTAGAGGTCTTAATTTCTTAGAACTTCTTGTTAAAAGTACCGTAGTAAAAAGGCAAAAACTAAAAAAAAGTGAAAAAAAATTCATGGGGCTTCATTGCCCTATTTCTAATTTGGTCCTGTAGTCCTACCGAGCAGGAGTTGTTTGATGAAGGTGTCCGGTTTTTACAAAACTCCCAGTACCAAAAGGCAATAGATCTCTTTGACAGGGCTATTGAAAAAAACCCGCAAAATACGGCTGCTTTGAATGCCAAAGGAGTGGCCTTATTTCAACAAGGGAAATTTGATGAGGCCATCGATGCTTTTACAAAATCCATAGAATTGGATGCCAGCAGTTACAAGCCGTATTTTAATCGGGCCAATGCCTACTTGGAAAAGAAGGCATACAAAGAAGCATTATTAGATTACAACATGGCCAATGGACTTGATCCTCAGCAATTGGATATTTACTATAACCGTGGTCTTGCATTATTGGGTCTAGAAGAATATGAGGATGCCATTTTTGACTTGGATGTCGTATTGCAGTCAGTACCCGACCATGCTTTAGCACACTTTAACAAGGCCAAATCCCAGTTGGGAAATAATGATCCAATCGGAGCGATTGAATCTCTTTTTGCCACCGTTGAACTGGATAATAGAAATGGTGCAGCTTATTACCTGCTGGGAGTAACCCAAATGAGTGCCTTTGGCCAAAAGGAAGACGGCTGCGTCAATTTGAGGATGGCCATGAGCCTTGGATTTGCAGAAGCCAAAAGTTGGGTAGACGATTTCTGTTCAGAGTAATGGCTGAAATAGGGAAAGATATTGAAAAGGCCGAGGCCATTTTGAAAAAAGGAGGTTTGGTGGCAATTCCGACTGAGACCGTTTACGGATTGGCGGGCAATGCGCTCAACCCAGATGCTGTAGCCAAAATTTTTTCAGTTAAAAGTAGACCAAATTTCGATCCCTTGATCTTGCATACTGAAAGTATTGAAAGGATAGAAGGCTTCGTGCTGCATATACCTGATTCTTTGAGGCAACTTGCTTTGTCTTTTTGGCCAGGTCCTTTAACACTTTTGCTTCCAAAGAAACTGATAGTGCCTGATTTAGTAACCAGTGGACTGAATAGGGTTGCGGTAAGGGTGCCCAATCATCCCTTAACCTTAAAGCTTTTATCCAAATTGGAATTTCCTTTGGCTGCGCCCAGTGCCAACCCCTTTGGTTATATCAGTCCGACCAAAGCTACGCATGTCAATGACCAATTAGGGGACAAAATTGAATATATTCTTGACGGGGGGAGTTGTCATGTAGGTTTGGAAAGCACGATAATCGGTCTGGAGAATGGGCAGGTTACTGTTTATAGGCTGGGAGGCTTGGATCTCCAATCCATTGAAAAAGTGGTAGGTAAAGTAAAGGTGATGGCTCATTCAAGCAGTAATCCGAAATCTCCTGGCATGCTAAAAAGTCATTATGCTCCGAGGAAACCTTTTATTCTAGGTGATCTTGATAAATTGGTTTCAAGCTACCAAAAAAAAGGGACAGATTTTGCCGTCCTATCATTTAGAAAAGACCTTTCCATGGTTCCTGATAAGCGTCATATCCAATTAAGCAGATTGGGGGATCTTTCAGAAGCAGCAAAAAACCTATTTGCTGCCATGAGAACTTTGGATAACATGGATGTTTCCGTAATTTTATCAGAGTTGGTGCCGGATGTAGGTTTAGGAAAAGCCATCAATGATAGGTTAAAACGGGCTGCAGCAAGGGAAGAGTAGGAATGAAATTTGCAGGAGATTATTAACTTTAGGTGACAGATTGGTTCCAGAAAAAATTACAAACCTTTTAAAACAATAAACATATGATAGACAGAATCAAAAGTGTGGACAACCTTGATTTTAAAGGTAAGAGGGCCTTGATCAGGGTGGATTTTAATGTCCCTTTAGATGAGCATCAAAATGTAACCGACGATACGAGGATCAGTGCAGCAGTACCTACCATAGAAAGAATATTAGAGCAAGGAGGAGCGGTGATCTTGATGTCTCATTTAGGCAGACCTAAGGATGGACCGACTGACAAATACTCCCTGAAGCATGTTGTTAGAAGCTTGCAAAAATTGCTTGGCAAGTCTGTTAAATTTGCTCCTGATTGTATTGGGGAAGAGGCAAAAAACCTGGCTGCCGGATTAGAGCCTGGAGAAGTATTGTTGTTGGAAAACCTAAGGTTTTATAAAGAAGAAGAGAAAGGCGACGAAGATTTTGCAGAGAAATTATCCATGCTGGGAGATGTTTATGTGAATGATGCTTTTGGAACGGCTCATAGGGCCCATGCTTCTACTGCGGTTATTGCTAAATTTTTTAATACAAAAGCAGCTGGATATCTCATGCTGTCTGAACTAAAAAATGCAGATAAAGTCTTGGAGAAACCGGAAAGGCCCTATACGGCCATTATGGGAGGAGCCAAAATATCTGACAAAATCCTAATAATTGAAAGATTATTGGATAAAGTGGATAACCTGATTATTGGAGGAGGAATGTCCTACACTTTTTCTAAAGCAAAAGGTGGATCGATCGGTGATTCACTTTGCGAAGAGGATAAATTGGAATATGTGTTGGAGCTGATGAAGAAAGCAGAGGAAAAAGGCGTAAAAATTTATCTTCCTGCCGATAATGTAACATCCAAAGCTTTTGCAAATGATGCTGATCAAGGAATGGCAAAAGCCGGAGAAATTCCTGATGGATGGATGGGATTGGACATTGGTCCGGAGACGAGAAAACTATTTTCAGATGTCATCAAATCATCAAAAACCATTTTATGGAATGGCCCTATGGGTGTATTTGAGATGAGTAGTTTTGTCCATGGTACAGTAGCAGTTGCTGAAGCTATTGCTGAGGCCACTGAAGGTGGAGCATTTTCTTTGATCGGCGGAGGAGATTCAGCCGCAGCTGTAAATAAATTCGGTTTTGTAGACAAAGTTTCTTACGTGTCTACTGGTGGAGGCGCCTTATTGGAGCACATGGAAGGAAAAGTACTTCCAGGAGTGGCAGCACTCGCTCCTTAAAAAATTCTTTAAAGTGAATGAAAAAAGACCAAAGCTTGGTCTTTTTTCATTCCATAGGATGTTTGACATTCAAAGCCGATATTTAAATTTAGGTTTCGCCTTTTTAATAAACATTGATATATTTAGAGGTCAAATACGGACAATACCGCTTTTCTGAATATTAAGATCAAAATTAATCACCAAATTTTAACTTTTAATTTAACATGAAAAAAGGAGTAATCGGGTTCTTCCTTATTGCTGGGATAGCAGTTTCTTGCATGGAAATCGAAGAGATCAATTCATCTTGTGAAGTTTATATTATAATGGATGATGGTTCTTTGCGCTTCTATGAAATATCTGAAGATGTAAGGAGAAACAAAAATACAGGAGTTTTTACATACAGGGATGAAGAAGGTAAATTGTGGTCCATTACCCAGAATCCTGATAGTGGAAATTGGTTTTCTAATAGTCAAGGCCAAGACCCGAGACAGGTTGAAAGGATTGTATGTGGAGACAAAGTTTATTTGGAACAAGAGGAAGAAGATAGGACCGAAGAAGGTTGAGTCGCTCTGAATATTTCGTGTAATTTCTTTTTATACTTTTTTGATCGGGCGTTTTCGATTACTCCTCTCCAATCCTCATGTGAATCCAATTCATTATTTTTTTCAGATCTTTAAACATTAAACCATCTTTATAAATAAGTCTGATTTCAGAAGATTCGGAATACCCCAAAGTAACTCCTTTACTTTGCTTTACGATCGTAACCCCATCCTCTAACCGACTTTCAGTGACTATATTTTTGTCAAAAGAAAATAGGATAAGGGGCGCAGGGACTAGAAATAGAATGGAGACTTTAGAAGTTTTCATGAAAAGAAAGAATTTTATACCATCTTAATGTAAAAAATACAAATTGAAAATTCTTGAAAACAAAAAAGTTGTAGATTTGGGACATCTTCATTAAGTATACCAGTCTAATTAGGATTATGCCATTGGTGTGATTCTAGTAAACATACTTGTTATTTAACCCTATATTTCAAGAAAATCAAAAACCTATGATGACCAATAAGTTTGTGAGACAGAGTTTGTGGCTCGCATTAACAATTATGGTGGTCTTTTCTTCATGTAACAAAAGAAGTGGAACACCAAAAGTATTAGTATTCAGCAAAACAGCCGGTTTTTACCATGAGTCTATACCAGATGGAATTAGAGCCATTCAAAAATTGGGATTGGAAAACGGTTTTCAAGTAGATACTACCACCAATGCTGAATTATTTACGGAGGAAAATCTAAACCAATATGCTGCAGTAATTTGGTTGAGTACTACTGGTGATGTGCTCAATCATTATCAGGAAGCAGATTTTGAAAGGTATATACAGGCAGGTGGTGGTTATGTAGGCATACACGCAGCTACAGATACAGAATACCACTGGGGATGGTATAACAGATTGGCCGGAGCCTATTTCTGGAATCACCCCGGAATGGGAGATCCTCATCCTAATGTGCAGGAGGGGTCGATTAATGTAACTGACAGAAACCATCCAAGTACAAGATTTCTCCCTGAAATCTGGAACAGAAGAGATGAATGGTACAGTTTTAAAAAAATGAACCCTGATGTCAATGTGCTAATGGATATTGATGAAGACAGTTATCAGGGTGGCTATGCCATGGGTTATCATCCGGTGGCATGGTATCATGAATTTGATGGAGGAAGGGCCTGGTATACGGCTGGAGGACATACTGTGGAATCTTTTTCGGAAGAGCTCTTTCTCGAGCATATACTAGAAGGAATTAAATATGCTATAGGCGATAACCGGAAGTTGGATTATTCCAAAGCTAAAACCCAAAGGGTTCCGGAAGAAAATAGGTTTGAAAAAACGCAGTTGATCTTGGGTGAATTTACCGAGCCTACTGAAATGACAATACTTCCAAACCTTGACGTTTTAATTGCACAGAGAAGGGGGGAGGTTTTACTGTATAAAGATGGCGATTCTACCGTAACTGAAGTGGCAAAATTCGATGTCTACTGGAGAACTGATGTTCCGGGAGTCAATGCTGAAGAGGGTTTGATGGGGATTCAAAAAGACCCCAATTTCGCCAAAAACGGACATGTTTTTGTGTTTTATAGTCCAGCAGGTGAAAAGGAAATAAATAGGCTTTCCAGGTTTACATTTCTAAATGATACTTGGGACATGAATTCCGAAAAGGTGATTTTAGAGCTCTATTCACAGCGTAACATTTGTTGCCATACAGGTGGTTCTATAGCTTTTGACAAGGATGGTCTTCTTTACCTCTCTACAGGGGATAATTCTACTCCTTTTGATCAGGCCAACAGTAAATTTGTAAACAGGGGCTATGCTCCTCTTGATGACCGTCCAGGGTTTGAGCAATTTGATGCCAGAAGAAGTTCAGGTAATTCAAATGACCTTAGGGGTAAGATTTTAAGAATAAAGGTCAATGAAGATGGCAGCTATGATATCCCTGAAGGAAACCTTTATCCCAAAGGCATGGAGGGGACAAGGCCTGAGATTTATGTACAGGGAAATAGAAACCCCTACAGAATATCTGTAGATCAAAAAACAGGATTTGTTTACTGGGGAGAAGTAGGGCCTGATGCCAATCCAGACAGTTTGGATACAAGGGGACCAAGGGGCTATGATGAAGTCAATCAGGCGAGAAAAGCAGGAAATTTTGGCTGGCCATATTTTGTGGGGGATAATTATGCTTATGTGGAATTTGATTACGCTACAGGAAGATCAGGATCTCCTTTTGATGTGGCAAAGCCTGTAAATACATCTAAGAATAATACCGGATTAAGAGAACTTCCTCCTGCGGAACCGGCCTTTATTTGGTATCCTTATGGGACTTCAGAGGACTTCCCGCAGTTAGGTACGGGAGGTAGAAATGCCATGGCCGGTCCTGTATATTACGCTGATATGTTTCCCAAAGGGAGTAGGTATCCGTCTTATTACGATGGTAAATTATTTATTTACGATTGGGTGAGGGGGTGGATTAAAGTAGTCACTATGCAGGAAAATGGAGATTATGACAAAATGGAGCCATTTATGTCTGACACGAAATTCAATGCACTCATTGATATGGAAGTTGGACCCGATGGAAAGTTATATATTTTGGAATACGGAAATGGGTGGTTTTCTAAAAATCCAGACTCAGGCCTTTCAAGAATTGACTTTAATGCAGGAAACAGGAGTCCGGTGGTCAATTCAGTTTCAGTAGATCAATCCTCAGGCGCATTGCCATTTACTGCTACGTTCAAGGTTGAAGCCACAGACCCGGAAAATGATCCGCTGACCTACATCTGGGATATGGGGAATGGCGAACGCATTACTACCCAAGAACCTAAAGTGACCTACACATTCAATGAAATTGGAGATTATGATGTGCAAGTAGAGGTGAGTGATCCTGAAAAACTTCGGGCAATGAGCACTATCGTTTCTGTTTATGCCGGTAATATTGCCCCTGATGTAAGTATACAAATTCAAGGCAATCAAAGTTTTTACTTTCCAGGGACAGCAGTAGAATACGCTGTGTCTGTGCAAGATGCTGATGATCCCAATGTGGGCGATGATTTGTCTTCATTGTTTATATCAGCGGATTATATATCAGGATTAGATCAGGCAGAGGCATCTAAGGGACACTTGATTATGACAGATGCCATGATAGGGAAAAGTTTGGTCAATTCCCTTACTTGCAAGACCTGTCATAAAGAAGATGAAGCCTCAATTGGCCCTTCTTATACAGAAGTAGCAAGAAAATACAGAAGAAATGCAGATGCTTCCACCTACTTGGTCAACAAGATCCAGAAAGGAGGAGGTGGTGTTTGGGGAGAAACAGTTATGCCTGCCAATCCGGACCTGAAGAATGATGATGCCACTAAAATCACTTCTTATATTCTTTCATTGGGTAGAAGAGCAGAGCAAAAACCTTCGCTTCCATCCTCGGGGAAAGTTGACCCGACAATTGGTAAAACGATAAGTCCAACCGGAATATTTGTGCTTTCTGCCAGTTTTACTGATAGAGGAGGAGAGAATATCAAACCTTTGACTGGAAATACTTCCGTTACTTTAAGAAATCCCATTATTAATATGGGTCAAATAAGGGATATTGAAGGTGCAAGTACGATGAACTTTAACGGCAATGATTTGTTATTACTTCCTTCGGCAAAAGCTTCTTTTTCGATTCCTGATGTAGATTTGACAGATGTTAGAACGCTGCTCTTAAGTGGTGGTGGACAGGAAGCTTCAAACAATGGTTTTGCCATGGAATTTAGATTAGGCGGTCCCACAGGACCCATAATAGGAGAAGGAGTTTTTAAAATAGGAGCTCAGGGAGAAGGTGGCTTAAAGTTTGGAATGGCCGGGATTCCAATAAATTCAAAGAGTGATGGAGGAATTCAGGATATTTATGTAATATCTCAACCTGTTGATGGAGAGGAGCCTTTTGCTGCGCTTATGTCTATAGAGTTTAAAAACAAATAAAGTCACATACAAACTTAAAAAGGCTATCCCAAATCAGGATAGCCTTTTTTATCTTACACCTGCAAGTAGATATAGAACTGCCATTCTCACAGCCACGCCATTTTCAACTTGCTGAAGGATAATGGAATGTTCGCTGTCTGCAACATCAGAGTTCAATTCAACGCCCCTATTGATGGGGCCTGGGTGCATAATCACTATTTCTTTGTCCAGTTGATCAAGCATCTTTTTATTGACTCCAAAGTAGAGGGAATATTCTCTAAGAGATGGGAAATATTTGATCTGTTGTCTTTCCAGCTGAATTCTGAGAATGTTGGCGACGTCACACCATTGAAGCGCTTTTTTTACATCCATTTCCACTTTCACCCCTAGACTTGCAATATGCTTTGGAATCAAAGTGGTAGGTCCACAGACCATGACTTCTGCTCCAAGCTTTTGAAGACAAAAAATATTGGAAAGAGCTACCCTTGAATGCAGAATATCTCCGATGATGGCTACTTTTTTCCCCATTACATCACCCAGTTTCTCCCTTATGGAGAAAGCATCCAATAAAGCTTGCGTAGGATGTTCGTGTGTACCGTCTCCTGCGTTGACGATATTGGCTGAGATATTTTTCGAAAGGAAATGTGGAGCTCCGGGGCTACTGTGCCGCATAACTACCATGTCCACTTTCATGGAGAGGATGTTGTTGACAGTATCTGTTAGTGTTTCCCCTTTTTTCACTGAACTGGTACTGGATGAAAAATTGACAACGTCTGCAGACAGTCTTTTTTCAGCTAGCTCAAAAGAAAGTCTGGTACGGGTAGAGTTTTCAAAGAATATATTGGCAATCGTTATATCTCTCAGTGAAGGCACTTTTTTGATTGGCCTATTGAGCACCTCTTTAAAATTATCGGCGGTTTCAAAGATTAATCGAATGTCTTCTGAAGTAATATCTTTGATGCCTAAAAGGTGTCGGGTGCTGAGTTGTGACATAAGTAGGTTAAGGTTTTTCTATGATCCAAATGGCGTCCTTGTCAAATCCTTTTTCTGCCCACTCCACTGATACATATTGACTTTCCAATGTGTTGACTTTTACTCCAACATAATCGGGCATAATGGGGTAATCTCTGGTATATTTTCTATCGACTAAGACCATTAATTCGACTTTTTGAGGCCTTCCAAAGGCAATCATGGCATCCAAAGCAGCCCTGACAGATCTTCCCTTGTACAGCACATCATCTATGAGTACCACTTCTTTGCCTTCAATCAGGAAATCAATTTTCGTTTCATTTGCCTTTAAAGGAAAATCCCTTCTTCTGAAGTCATCCCTGTGGAAAGTGGCATCAAGATATCCAAAAGGCACCTTGAATCCCGTCAATTCTGCCAGTGTTTTTGCGATTTTGTCCAAGACAATCGGGCCTCTGGGTTGTAATCCCAAAAGGACTGTGTTTTCAAAAGTATCGTGGTTTTCGATCAACTGATGACAGAAGCGCTTCAAAATAATGGCAATCTGCTTTTGATCAAGGACAAGTCTTTTTTGCATGGCTCTGCTTTGATTGCAAATATAAAAATAAAAGTGCAAGAAGGAAGGCAGGTATTGCTGCCTTGCGATATTTTTAAAATATATGCTAATCCTCGGGGTTATAAAGATCACCATTTACTGAGATTTTGGTTAGGAAAAAGACCTCTTTAGTTTCTTCTTTCCCATTATTCCCCAGAAATCTGACCTTTTGCTTTCCGCTTAGAAGGTAATAGTTATCGTACCACCACGATAGGTTTAGACTTTGTTCTTGAGTATCCCTGATTCTTTCATTTTCATCAATCAATTGGATCTCAAATGCTTCATTTTCAAAAAGAATTTCCCCATTCTTCATATAGCTCATGTATACCTGAATGCCGTCCAGGTAGAGGTAATGGAGTTTACTGCCGTCAAAACTGATTTCCCCATATTTGCCGGGGATGGATGTGATTCTATTGGTCAAATTGAAAGCGTTGTCCCAAATTACCTGCCCTTCTTTACCGATATAAATCAAGTAAGCGGAAATAAATTTATATTCACCTTCTTGCTGCCAGGAAAATGGGCCATATCGATAAGTATTAAAAAGCTGAGAGCCATATGCTGGTCCATAATTCATACCGTCAAAATAGCGACGGTTTGGATTGAACCGGTAAGCATCATTTGCATAAGCCCCATCTCTGGGAATGTACCTCGGGTTGGTGGCATTGAAGTTATCGCTATAAATCAAATAGCCAATATCCGTACGGATTATTTCTCTTGCTGAAAATACCGGTTTGATATTTGGGACCTTATTTTTACTGAATTGCCGCTCTAGTTCTCTCCATTTTCTTTCTCTTTGTTTTTCGTTCAGGTAATTGTAAAAGTTTGGGAAATCTTCCAAGGTATAATAGTTGAGGTTATATTCCCCAAATTCATTGATGTCAGCAATATAAATTCCCTGGTAAGCTTCTCGCTTTCTTTGTCCATAAGTACCTATCAGAGACTGTTGATAATTATAGATGGGAGTTAGCATGCCCTCTACAATTTCATGATTGATATCCTGTAGGCGTTCTATACTAACTTCCCTTATTTTTGTTCCATTTTCATCAAAGGATAAAATAGACACCTGCTTGGTTTTGTATTTGTCCCTTTTACTGATAAGTGCATCGATAATACCAAGATTACTGTCCTTTCGCAGTTGCAGCACTAATGTCTCTTTGCCATAAATGCCCTCAACCGTAAAAACATTATTGGCTTCCATATCAAAAATCTGAAGCATCGGTCTTAGATCCGCATTACCTAAAAAAATTGCCTTTTTATTTAAAACCAAAAACTCTTTTAAATCCATTGGGTAAATGTTCTCCAAAGGAATTTCATTGGCCTCATCAGTTTCTATGTTGATTTCCAGTAGATAACGTTCCGAAGAAGCAGTCAGACCTCTTTGCATCAATGCATAGAAATAGTCGCCTTCCAAATCATAACCTACAAGATCAAAATTATCTTTGATTTTGACTTCCTTGATGTCAGATCCTTCCAAGGTATAATTTGTGGTGAAATACTGGAAATTTGCCCTGAGATTAAAACCTCTTTCAGGTTGGGCTCTGAAAGCAATAATTCCCCCGGGTTTTTGCATGACCATGAAATCATTTTCCTGATATTTAGCTTCAACTTCCCACCTCGCTTCAAAAGAAAGTTGTGCAAATGCTGACCCCAAAGGGATAAGCAATATCAGAAGCATTAAGACTGTAATTTTCATGAACTTAATTTCACAATAAGGTCAAACTGATTTTTTTCAATGGGCATAACAGACAATCTTGACTGCTTGATCAGAGGCATACTGTTTAAGATATCATTGGTTTTGATCTGTTCCAGATTGACAGGTTTTTTCAATGTTTTACCAGCGGTTATTTTAACTGCTACCCAGCCTTTATTTTCCGTATCCTTGGAATCAGGAAAGGCTTCTTCTGAAACTTCAGCTACTCCTACAATCTCCTTTGTTTTTCCACTGTGGTAAAACAATACCTGGTCCCCCAATTTCATGGCTTTAAGGAAGTTTCTGGCTTGGTAATTCCTGATGCCGTCCCAAACATCCTCCCTGTTTTTTTGAAGATCCTCCCATCCGTATTCATTTGGTTCAGATTTCACCAACCAATATTGCATGTTTTTTTAAATTTGGTTCTATGCCATAAGATACTTTTTAAGATTTTATTTTAAAACAATTATTGATGACATTTGTCCTAATCAATAATCAATAGCCAGAAATTTTGGACCAAAAAAGTATTTTACGCCAACTCAAGCTTATCATCAAATTGATGGAGCTACACGATGAAAATTCATTCAAGATCAGAAGTTATCAGTCTGCTATCAATACCATAGACAGGGGGGATGTTTCAATTGAAGGAAAAAGCATGGAAGAATTGCAGGCTGTCAATGGTATTGGGAAAAGTATTGCAGAAGTCATTTTTTCAATAGGCAATACAGGGACTCATTCCTATTTGGAAGAGCTACTGGAAAAAACACCTACGGGCATCCTGGAAATATTGGAGATAAAGGGATTGGGTCCCAAGAAAGTAAAAGTGCTATGGGAGGAGTTGGATATTACTTCTACGCATGAATTATTGGAAGCATGCCAAGCCGGTCAAGTGGCTAAAATCAAAGGGTTTGGTGAAAAAACTCAGGAAAGTATCATTCAGGCCCTAGAATTCAGGGCTTCCAATATGGGCAAATGGCTCTATGCGGACATAGAAGATGCCATGGATAAATTGGCTAAACAATTTTCGACCCTGAAAGGGATTGAAAAAACAGTTCCCGTCGGAGATTTTGCAAGGAAAATGGAAATTATTTCTACAGTAGAGTGGTTACTGACAAGTACTGACCTTAAGACTGCCATGAAGGGCATCAATGGACTCAAAGTGCTTGAAAAGGATGAAAGGAAATCAAGCCCATTTAAGTGGAGAGGCAAATTATTGGATCCCGAAGTACAACTGCTTATCCATTTTTCAAAACCAGAAAATTTTATTGAGGAAAAAGTACTCAGAACGGGCAATAAAGCTCATTTACTATATCCACTGGAAGAAAATAGAACCTTGGTAGAAGTATTGAAAAAAGATGGGCCTTTCAATTCTGAAGCCGAACTTTATACCCACCTTGGTATGCATTTCATTCCAGAAGAGCTAAGGGAAGGTTTCATCGAGTTTGACCTGGTAAAGGGAAATAAAGTCCAGCATTTGCTCAAAGAAGAGGATTTAAAGGGAATTCTTCATAATCATTCCACTTACAGCGACGGCAAGCATAGTCTCAAGAAGATGGCAGAAGCTTGTAGGGACCTGGGTTTTGAATATTTGGGCATTTCCGACCATAGCAGGACGGCGTCTTATGCTGGAGGTTTGGAAATAGAAAAAGTGCAAAAACAATGGGAGGAAATTGATGCGTTGAATGAAGTAATGGCCCCATTTAAGATCTTCAAGGGTATTGAAAGTGATATCCTGACAGATGGGAATTTAGATTATCCAGAAGATATTTTAGGAGGTTTTGATTTTGTTGTATCCTCAGTACATTCCAGTTTGGGAATGGACAGGAAAAGGGCCACTGCAAGGTTGTTGAAAGCCATTGAGAACCCATTTACTACCATATTGGGTCATCCTACGGGAAGGTTATTATTGAGACGGGAAGGATATCCTTTGGATCATAAGGCCATAATTGATGCCTGTGCCAAATACGGGGTAGTAATTGAAATCAATGCTAATCCATGGCGGCTTGATTTGGACTGGCGGTGGGTCAATTATGCCATGGAGAAAGGCGTGATGCTGTCTATCAATCCGGATGCTCACGAAGTAGATGGATATAGAGATATGAAATATGGGGTGATTGTAGGAAGAAAGGGGGGATTGACCATGGACATGACCCTTAATGCAATGTCTAAGGAAGAGATCGAGCGCTATTTTGCAAAAAGAAAACAAAACATCAAGAAGAAATGAGCAGTTGGATGGATAAAGCCCCTGAAATGTTGCTCAAACGCTCATTTCTATTTGGTTTGATAGGAATAATCATTTGCCTCATCCCTTTGGTGAATACTAATTTTCAATTTTTACAGGTACCTCATGGGCCTATCAATGGGATTGGAATAGCCTTACAGTTTTTTGCCCTGAGTATTGCGGTATTGGTATTGAGGAGAAGAAAATTAGAGGAGAAATTAAAGGATAAAGCCAAAAAGATGGTTTTGGTTTTGGGAGTGGCTTTGATTTACTTCTTTATGGTGATTTGATGATTGGGGTACAGCGGTTCCAGAAGGTAATCCTAGGTTGAATCTAGGAGACATGTATTTAGAGCCGCTATTACAGATGATGATTTGAAGTAGAACAGTTACTTTTCAACATAAAAAACAAAAAAATCACTCGAATGGGTGAGGGATAACCTTATTTTTTAAAGCAATTTTGGAAAACAAATACCGGTATTTTTACATGTAGGCCTCATGTGATTTTCTGAAATCCGTTGAGTGAAATAATAGGATTTTATTTGATTTCCATAAAGCTATCTTGGCTTTTTGGTGAGGTACCACATGCATAGTGGTTCATGAATTGATATTTTGAGTTAAACCTAATTAAAATTTGAGCTTATCATGAAAACGACAAAAATAAAAATAGGAGGTCTTTTAGTATTACTGGGTCTTATGATGACTGCTTGTATGGAAGATAGCATGCAGGAGCAAACCAGCATACCGGAAATGGAAGAGGAATTGGCTATGGATCAATTTGATCTTTTTGAAGATGAAATCGGACAGTTTCTACGGATGAATCCTTCTGATCAAAATAGACTGCTTGCCTCGGTGAGAAGTGCAACCGCTAAATATCATCAAATAGACCTGGCTTTGGGAGATGGGTATTTTATTGACCATTGCGTAGAGCACCCTGAGTTAGGAGGAATGGGTCACCATGTGATAAAAATGGAAAACATCGGACCATTTGTCAACCCTACTTCTCCTGGCGTATTGCTTTACGAACCAGGAAAGAATGGTCAGATGAAGTTAATCGGTGTAGAGTATCTGGTACCTGCGGTACCTTGGGATGCAGGCAATGATGGGCCTCCCATGTTTGGAAATATACCTTTTGATGATCACAGGGAAATGACCATTAATGAGGATGGAGACCCTGTCAATGCCAAAGGTGGTCCTCCATTTCCCCATTACCAATTACATGTTTGGATTTGGAAAAACAATCCTGCCGGTATGTATTTCCCCTTTAATCCAAATGTAAGTTGCGCCTATGCCATGGGTCATTAATCCAAATTGAACTTCACTTGATTTAGAGAAAAACAGTTGGGTTTTTCTCGACGGGGCCCCTTGGAAATAATTTCCGGGGGCTTTTTCATCCAAACGAAACCTATTAGCTTTTTTGTTGGTTCGTATCGTTTTGTAAAAAAACAGAGGTAATAGGATAAACAATTCGTATTTCACTTTCTGTTCTGAAGCGACCAAGGACTGCTTCGGTTACCTGATGTTCATATACCCTTCTTTTTCGGGGATGGCAAAGGTAACGCAGCGAAAGCTGAATGCCCCTTTCGTGGATCTTGGCATATACTGTGGGTGTGTATTGGCCAAAATGGATAAAATGTTCTTTATGAGCCTTCATCATGGCTCGTTCTATACTTTTGAACCCATCCTGCATCAATTCATTAAGAATATCTTTTAGGATCTTTTGGGCCTTTTTGTAGTCGGAGTCAAGACTTATGTAAATATTCTGTTCATTCCATATATAATCGAAACCTTGACTGTAATTGGCCTGTGGATCTATAAAAACTTTTCCGTTAGGGACATGAATGATTCTACCAGTGCTTTGTTCTGCATCCACCCAATTTCCTACTTCCAATATGCTGAAATGCATCAATCTGAGGTCTACAACATCTCCCTTAAACTCTCCAATTTGAATTCTATCGCCGATATCAAAGGGTTTTTTGATATAGATCAACATCCAGCCTGCAAAATTCACGAAAATATCCTTCAGGGCAATGGCGATACCTGCAGACAAAAGGCCTAAAAAGGTGGTAATAGATTGGAAATTACTGATCCAGATATTGCCAACTAGCAGTAAGCCAATAATGGCCAATGTGTACTGTATGGTTTTGCGCCAATGATAGACTCGCTTCATATCCTCATCGGTCCTAATGCCAATGATTTTATAAGCCCCTTTTTTGATCAGCCAAAGAACCAATAGAATAAGAACAGTCTTGTAAATATTCCACCTGACCTCATATTCTACGATATCGTTGAGATATTCTATCCAGTTTTCCATAGCCTACAGTAAAGCTATAAGGACTTTCTTGAATCACAAAAAAATAAAGCATGCATATGTAGAATCTATTACCTGATTTTAAATCCTAGTCTATAATTTACCATCAAATAATAAGGCCAATAGTTGTCAAAGGAAGACATGCTGACCGCAATGGTATTTCTTCTATTGGGATTAGCTGTTTTCCAATCAAATGTTACTTGGGTCACATAGCCCAACCTTTTGAATCTTTCTGTTGCGTACCCTGAAGGGTTAAAACTTCCAATTACGTCATTTACCCAAGCACCACTATAATATGTATGGCCTCCCAATTGGAATGAGGGACCTGCTGCCAGGCCTAACCTAAAACCTTTATTGGTTCTGATGACGTCATATTGAAACCTCACATCTGTAAAAAGGCTTGAAGAAAATGATTGATCCTGAAAATCCGGATTCTCTGAGAAAAACTGTCTACTTTCAATATACCCAAGTGAAGAATAATAGGTGAGAGATGGGTTGATAGAAAACCTGTCCGTCATCCTAAAGGTCAGTTCATTCATTATATTGATACCGAACATTCCGATGTCCCCATCTATCACAGGCCCTACACCTACCCTGTAAATCAACTCTTTCTTGTCTTCCTGGGCGAATGTGCTAATGGAAAAGGACATCATGGTAATAAGAGCTATGATATAGCACTTGTTTGAAACTAGATACTTCATAATTCTTCATTTTGCGCGAAAATATAAAATCAAACTGAAAAAATCAGATTATCTAAAATAAAAAAAAATCCGGATAGTTATCCAGCCTGTGTATCTGAAGGACCTTACCGGGATTAACCTCCCTAAAAGAAGCATGAAGTGAAGCCCTTCTCTGGAGGTCCTATTTGGCTTCAAAAGCAGATAAAATACCACTCTATTCCTTCATGCAGTCTAGTTCTAAGTCTTTAATAGAGATCCTAAATACATCTTTTTACACAATTTAATTTCCTTTTGCATATTCCTGCTGAAAGAATTCAGCCCATGATTCTAATTGATTTTAACTTTCCATTATGATCGAATAATTACATATAATTTTTTGAATTGAATACTTGTTTGTCCTTCAAAAAACCATTCGCAACTTGTCTCTTTCTCTGTTAAATTGACCAAATAGGCCTATCAGCTTAGAAAAATACGTTCTTTATTAATATTTTCAGTAAATTTGAAACTCTATATTGAGCATCATGATCTTCCTAAAATTTTGCAAGGGTTTTAGGAACGTTTACATTCAACTTAAATGCCCAAATTATCTTCTGATGACAAGTTCTTGGATGTCTCCGACTATGGTAGACCTTTTGCAAGAACCTTTGTCAGCCGCATTCAATACACAGACATCACACCTGTACAGGTTACCTTTCTTTTTGGAATCAGTGGACTGATTGCGGTATATTGTATTCTAAATGGTCTTTATCTAACTGCAGGTCTCTTTTTGATCATCAAATCCATCTTAGATGCAGCTGATGGGGAGCTCGCACGTGTCAAAAACCGGCCTTCCTATACAGGTAGATATTTAGACTCTATTTTTGATATTTTTCTCAATTTATTGGTTTTTGGTGCCGTATGGTATGTTACCGATACGTCCCTGCTATTGGCTGCACTCGCTTTTTTAAGCGTTCAATTACAGGGTACTCTCTACAACTATTATTATGTTATCCTCAGACATAATACGGAAGGGGGAGAGAAGACAAGTAAAATCATGGAAAATGAGCGTCCCAATGCCTTTCCTGTTGAAAGCCAGCGTACAGTGGATTTTTTGTATGATACCTACAATGTGCTCTACATAGCATTTGACAAATTGATTTATTACCTGGACCAAGATGCTTCAGATGCGCCTATCTTCCCCAAATGGTTCATGACATTGATCTCAATTTACGGACTGGGCTTTCAGTTATTGATCATTTCCTTCATGTTATCTACAGGTCTGACAGGTTTTATAATCTATTTCTTTATTGGATATAATGTCTTTTTACTGATCTTCATAGGAATCAGAAAGGCTTTTCTCAGGTAATATTCACTCACTTTTTAAAATGATAGCGTTTTGAGAATCAAATCCCATTAGTTATTACTTTGATAACTCCTCAAGCCTAACTTTAAAATCAGGAAAAGAAGGGTTTGACATCCCTACAATCTTGTCATTTTTCACCAAGAAAGATATGAAGGTCAATTCTCTCTCTTTTAAATTTGATTTTCTAAACGCTTCCTCAGGATCGTGAATAACAGGATGCGTAAAACCAACTCTTTCTAAATGATCGATCAGTTTGGGTTTGTCTTTTTCCGATACATAGAATAAAAATGCAATGTTTGGGAATTCCTTCATTACAGATTGCCAATCAAGATCAAGGGTTGAATATGGTCCTGCATTTTTGACAAATACAACTACCTTGAATTCATTTTTGTACCAATTATCATCGAATTTTGCTGAGTTTTCTTGATGAATAACTTCAAGGTTTTCTGGCAAATAGATTGTTTGTTTTTCTTGCTTTCTATCACTCTTACAACCAATTGTAATCGTCAAGAAAAATAAATGAAATAATAAATAATAAGCAGTTCTGTACATTTTCTTGTGCCATTTTTTGATTTTTATAAAAAATGAAATGGAGTAGTCATTTTCTTTGAATCCAAAATAAACGATTTGAAATTATCCAGCAAGAACCATTTTTAACTCTTCGCCAATTTCTGACAACTTCCTTCACGGTCCTTGACTTTTAGACGAAAATATGTTTAAATTATAAACACATAAATGTTAAATAAATTAACATTTATGAATACATACCCCAATATCTTGGAGCATATATCATTTATTTATTTTGCCGACCGCAGGGAGGCATAGTTCAAAAGTACATTTCTATGTTTATCAATTGCCACTCTTACTACAGCTTCAAATACGGCATGCTATCCATCGAATCCCTGGTCGCAGAAGCCAAAGGGAAAAAGCTGGATGCCCTGGCACTGACGGATATCAATTCGGTCTCGGGGGTATTTCCCTTTATCCGTGAGGCGCAGCAAAAGGGCATCCATCCTGTGATCGGAATAGATTTCCGCAATGGGGTGAAACAGCAGTACATAGGACTGGCCAAAAATCAGGAGGGTTTTTACGAACTCAACAGACACCTCTCGCATAGAAGGACCAAAGGAATACCTTTTGAAGAGAAAGCACCGCCTTTTCAGCACAGTTTTATTGTGTATCCTTTCCGGGAAAGGACTTTTCCCCTAAGGGAAAATGAATTTATAGGCATCCATCCTTACCAACTCAACCGCCTCGTCAAGTCTCCTTGGTATCGCTATAAAGACAAACTGGTGCTGTTACAGCCTGTCAGTTTTTCCTCTAAAATCGAATTTAATGCCCATCGTCTCCTTCGAGCTGTAGACAAAAATACCCTGCTTAGCAAACTGGAACCCGAAGAACAGGGAGACATCAGCGATCAGTTGTATTCCTATGCCGATATGGTGGGCCGTTGTGAGGGGCATAGCTACCTGCTGTATAACTCGCAACGCTTGCTTGAAGCCTGTCAGTTTTCCTTCTACTTCCAGGCCGTCAAAAACAAGAGGGATATACTGGGATCGGATTGGGAGGACTATGATTACCTGCGGCAGGAAACCTTCAAGGGAGCAATCAACCGCTATCCAAACCTGACCCCAGAAATCAGCAAACGCTTAGAAAAAGAACTGGAATTGATCCAGCAGAAGGGATTTGTGTCCTACTTCCTGATTAATTATGATATCATCAGTTTTGCCCAGCAAAAAAACTATTACCATGTAGGTAGGGGTAGTGGTGCGAACAGTATCGTGGCCTATTGTCTGGGTATTACCGATGTAGATCCCATCGAGTTGGACCTGTACTTTGAGCGCTTTATCAACCTGTATCGGGAAAACCCACCAGATTTTGACATTGACTTTAGTTGGACGGACCGGGATGAGGTGACGCAGTATATTTTTGACAAGTACAACAAAGATGGGCAGGAGCATGTAGCCTTGCTGGGTTCCTACAGCACCTTTCAGGCCAACTCCATGTTGAGGGAACTCGGGAAAGTTTTTGGCCTTCCCAAAACCGAGATCGAATCCCTTATTTACCATGCAGGTAAGTCCGGGTACATTCCGGATCAGTACGGAAAATTGATTCTCAAGTACAGCCAGGTCTTGCATGGTATGCCTTCACACCTGACCATCCATGCCTGCGGTATACTGATTTCTCATAAGCCGATACACTATTATACGTCCACAGAAATGCCTCCAAAAGGATTTCCTCTGGCACATATCGATATGCATACGGCAGAGGAGATTGGCCTGCATAAGTTTGACATCCTCTCCCAGCGCGGCTTGGGACATATCAAAAGCGCCATAGAAATCATCTACCAAAATCAGGGAGTGCAAGTGGACATCCGACAGGTGGGAAAATTCAAAAAAGATCCCAAGATCAAAGAACTGCTGCGATCAGGCCATACCATCGGTGCCTTTTACGTAGAATCTCCTGCCATGCGCATGTTGCTGGCCAAGATGAAGGCAGACGAGTACCTGGAACTGGTCGCTGCCAGTTCTATTATCCGTCCGGGCGTGGCCCGCTCGGGAATGATGCGGGAGTATATCCTGCGGCATGTGGACACCGAAAGGCGCAAACAGGCCCATCCTGTGATGATGGATATCATGCCCGAAACTTATGGCATCATGGTTTACCAAGAGGATGTGATCAAGGTAGCCCACTATTTCGCCGAACTTTCACTGAGCGAAGCCGATGTCCTGCGAAGGGGCATGAGTGGGAAGTCCCGTTCCAAGGATGAATTTCAACGGGTGAAGGATCAGTTTTTCATCAATTGTGAACGCCTCGGCAGAGATCCTAAGATCACGGCAGAAGTATGGCATCAGATTGAGAGTTTTGCGGGCTACTCCTTTGCCAAGGGACACTCGGCTTCTTTTGCGGTGGAGAGTTACCAGAGTTTGTACCTGAAGGCCTACTTCCCGTTGGAATTTATGGTGGGGGTGATCAATAACTTTGGTGGCTTCTACCATACCGAGTTCTATATCCACGAACTTCGCATGAACGGGGCCGATATACAGGCACCGCATATCAACGAGAGCGATTACCTGACCAATATCAAATGCAGAACCGTGTATTTGGGTTTTGTTCACTTGAAATATTTGGAGAAAAATTCTGTGGAAAAAATCCTGAGTGAGCGCAGGACCAATGGCGTATTTGCGGGTTTGTCAGACTTTATCGCCCGGGTTGGTATCAGTTTGGAGCAACTGTTAATCCTGATCCGTATCGGCTGTTTCCGCTTTACGGGCAAGAGTAAGCAGGAATTGCTTTGGGAAGCACATTTTATATTAAATAAGCGCAAAGCGGTGGCTACAGGAAATGAACTTTTCCGGCAGGCTGGTTTCCGGGAGCTCCAGGTTCCGGAATTGGAGGAATCCGATGTGCGTCAGGAGATTGTGGACCAGATCGATATTTTGGAGTTTCCCTTGGATTCCCCTTTTCACTTAGTCAAAGATCAGACTGTATCCAGCATCAAGGCGAGGGATTTGAAGCAATACTTGGGCAAGCAGGTGCAGATCATCGGATATCTTGTTACTATCAAATATACCCGAACGGTGAAGGGGGATGTGATGAACTTCGGAACATTCGTCGATAGAGAAGGAGACTGGATAGATACCGTACATTTTCCTCCTGTGGTGAAAAAAAATCCTTTTAAAGGCCGTGGCATCTACCTGATCAAAGGCAAGGTGACACAGGAGTTTGACTTTTATAGTATTGAGGTGGAGAGTTGTGAGCGGATGGCGTATTGGAATGCGGCTGACTGAGGGGTGGTTCAATTCGCCGCGGCGAATTGAATCATTCTATGGCAGTCTTCAGACTACATTTACCACAGTCTTCAGACTGTGATTTTTTTGGTCCAAGTCAAAGACTTGAACCAGTGGATCCAGCTCGCAATGGCGAATCAACCAATTAGGATTATCCATCATTAGCCGTTTTACCCTTGTAAAGGGTCATCCTCTTATCTCCCCACTTTTCAATCAAACCAAGTTGGACGCCGTTTTTCAGGTCCCTGCTTGCCGTTGCCGGGGATAAATCCGGGAAAAAATTCAAATAATCTTTGCGGGTGAATTCTCCTTTGAAATTCAGTAAAAATGCTTTCAACCTTTCCGTTTCCTTGAGTTTTTGGGTTGGTGTGGCCAAAAGTGCTTCCAATGAAAGTAGGATCACTTCCAGCATATACTCGATAAACTTAGTCGATTTACCTTCTTTATCTGAAGCAGACAAGGCATGATAATAGGCTTTTTGATTTTTAGAGATCAATGATTCGAATGGCAGAAACTCAAATAAGGGGTACTTCTTCATCAAAATCACTGTTTGCCAAAGTCTTCCCATTCTCCCGTTTCCATCCATAAATGGATGGATAAACTCCATCTCATAATGAAAGACGCAGCTTTTTATGAGTGTTAATTCTGATTCATCTTTCAGATAAGCAAACAATTCCTTCATTAAGAAAGGCACATTAGAAGCAGGAGGTGCCAAATGGGCAACTTTTGAACCTTTCACAATACCTACACCTTGTGTTCTGTACGCTCCAGGTATCTTAACCAAGTCTTTCATTAACATTTTGTGTGCAGCCAAAAAATCTTTTTCAGAGGTATCTTTAAATTTTCGGATATTTTTGTAAACCTCCAATGCATTGAGTACTTCAATAATGTCTTTTTCAGGACCTACAACTCTCTTGTCATCAATGATTGCAGAAACCTGCTCCTCAGAAAGCGTGTTGCCCTCTATATTCAAGGAAGAATGTATGGTCTTAATCTGGTTTTGCTTTCTTAGCTTTGGGCTTTGCCTGACCAAATATACCGCTTGGGCTTCGCCAATTTTTTCCGAAACAACCGTCAATAGTTTTAAGATGGTTGGAGAAAGATCATAAGGAGGTTTCATTACTTTTTGATAGTATCATTTGATAGTATCAAATATAATGAATGTGATCAGTAAAAAATATCTCAAGATCAAAAATCCAGGAAATTAGGCCCATCAATCAATCCTCCCATATTGATTAATAGAAATCATTATGGAAGTGTATGGTTTAGTCTTTTGACTTGGACCTCATATGTAAAGTCTTTAGACTGCAAGAATCTAGTTCAAGCCCGCCTGCTTCGGGAAGGACTAAGTCTTGAACCATTATCGCCCAACCCAAAAAAACGAATGAAAACTAAATCATTATTGAACATATTTCTTCATGCATCATGAGAAAAAAGGCCTCAAAAGTAAATGTGCCTGCTGTGGCATCCTATGGCAAAGCTGCCTTTTCGGTAGATTCCATACTTAATATGGAAATGGGACACTTCGACGAGCCTTTAAACAGGGTGGAGACCTTTCGTGAGGGGCTTGGAAAAGATGCTTTTGAAAGTCTGAAAGCAGTGGCTGGCTTGGATTACAATACCCTAGCTACTGTATTGGAAATTTCCGCCAAGACCATTCAGCGTAAGGAAGTTTTTGATACCATACAATCTGAAAAGATGTTTGAGCTTGCTGAGCTTTATGCCATGGGCATTGCCTATTTTGGACTGGAAGGCTTCAAGAATTGGATGGAGAGACCCCTATTCTCTATTGGTAACAGGAAGCCCTTAGACTTAATTGATGTATCTGAGGGATTGGATATTCTAAAATCAGAAATCATGCGTTTGCAGCATGGGATAGCCATCTAAGAAGCATGAAAGTCTTTAGAATAGCCCTGACCCAATACTGCGACGACAGCGGAGAAGGAGCCAAACGCTTTGGAGGCAGATGGAACTTGCTCGGACACCCCGCACTCTATGCTGGAGCAAGTATAGCCTCTTCCTTGCTTGAAAGATTGACCATAGATCCGGAATTGTTTGCGTCTGACAGGTATGTCAAATATTCAGTAATGGAAATCAATTTGCTGCAGAGCATATTTTCACCCCTTCCTTAGGCGAACTTCCTGCTGGCTGGAATTTGATACCTGCTGTAAAATCATCGATGCAATATGGTACAGAACTTCTGCAGTCCGGTACCTTGGTATTCGCTGTTCCTTCTGTGGTGGATAGTAGTTCGTTAAACTATGTCATCAACCCTATTTCCCCACAATTCGACTTGATTGAATACAGAGTTTACTTTTTGCCGCTGGAAAAAAGACTGATTAGAAGCGTATAAAATCATGTGATTTTAGGATGTATTAGTCCAATCCTTACTTTTTCCTGCTTCCAAAAAATTGTCTAATAAAATCCTGACAGTTCATCACAGGGATCTCTGAAAAGTAAAAATCATTGATATCCTCAGTGATTAGCACATCGCAGCCCTTATCAAGCGCAGAATAATACTCCAAAGCATCTTCAAAATCAATTGGGTATGGAAACATCGATGCTTGATTCACAGTCGACTGATCCACAGATGTACTTTTTATTTTTTGGGATAAAATCTGTAACTTTTGTTGGGCTATTTTACTTCCACTTTTTTTCTCCGAAAAATAATAGGCGATTGCTAAGCAAATAGGCGAAGTATATACCTGAAAGTTGGGCTTGTCCACTAAACTCAGCACCCTAGCGGCATAAGAGAATACTGGATACTCATGGTTGAGTACAGCGACAAGTACATTGGCATCAAGAAACAGCCTCATTTTTTAGTATCGAAATAGGAGGACTTTAAGTCTTTTCGGCTTTTGGATTTGCCATAGGTAGCCTCACCTTCTGCCAACATCGACACCCAATCCGAAACAGGTAACTCATCCAAACGCTTATAGTCACCTGAAACGATTTTCTGATATAAAAATTCGGTCAAACGAGACAAACTCATATTTTGCTCTGAAGCAAATTTTTTAGCCTTCTCGATAACCGCTTTGTTGAATGAAAGTGTGATTTTGGCATCCATAAGTTTATCGATTTTTATACGTACAAAAATATAAATTTTTACGTAAAAATTTCATGTATGATCCATTTTTTAACTCATTTTCAGTAACTTCGTACTATGGAACAAGATAAGGAGATTTCAAAAATCAAAGAACCCATTAGTGAATATGGCAGGTTCTCCTATGCTGACTACTTGACCTGGCAAATGGAGGAAATGGTCGAGCTGATCAAAGGCAAAATCTTCAAACAAGCGGCTGCTCCAAGGGTAAATCATCAAAGGTTATCCCTAAAAATATCCAGTGAGCTTTACAATATTTTGAAGGGTAAAAAATGTGAGGTTTTTGCAGCTCCTTTTGATGTTCGTTTACCTGTCAATTCAAAAAAAAATGAAGATATAGATACTGTTGTCCAACCTGATATCTGTGTGATTTGCGATTCTGAAAAGATCGACGAGCTTGGATGTATTGGCGCTCCTGATTTAGTCGTAGAAATCCTTTCTCCAGGAAACAACAAAAAGGAACTTCAGAATAAATATGAAGTTTACGAGGAATCAGGAGTCAAGGAATACTGGGTGATCCACCCCAACGAATGTACCCTAATGATTTATACATTAATCGATGGGCAATACCAACCTTCAAGACTATTGACGATGGGGGATACCGCAAAATCTAAAGCAGTAGCTGGTTTTGAATTGGATTTAACTTTCTTGTTTGATAATATCAATTCATAGTATTCTTATACACCTTCCCGTCTTTCATGATCACCACAAACTTCTCTGCTGGATTCGCAATCAGGGAAAGGTCGGCTAAGGGATCACCATCCACCAAAATCAAATCTGCCAAAGCGCCCTCTTCCACAACGCCTAATTTGCCGGGATAGGGGCTTCTTAGACCCGAAAGCTGTAGCAATTCGGCATTGTCATGGGTGACCATTTTCAGGATCTCAGCATTGGTAAACCATGTTTGCAGCTTCAATATAAATTCATTTTGTCTATCATTGAGCTCAGGTTCAAACAGAAAATCAGTTCCCCAAGCTAATTTTAATTTCAGTTTTTTGGCCATGGGCCAAACCCTTGCTTGTCCTTCCAGCACAGGAGCCCTTTTTTCAATCCGCTGTGGGTCCATATTTGGCGTGTTTTCCACCAACATCTGTGTACTCAGCCAGACTTTTTTTCTGGCAGCATACCGCAATGTTTTTTTATCCAATAACTGTCCGTGTTCTATACACTTGACTCCTGCATCAATAGCCCTTCGAATGGCTCTGGGTGTATAGGCATGTACCATCACGTAGGTCCCCCAGTCTTCAGCAGCCTCTACTGCTGCTCGCATTTCATCAAAAGTATATTGGGTGACATCTACCGGATCATAAGCAGATGAAGTACCCCCACCTGCCATTAATTTGATCTGACTGGCCCCAAACCTTAAATTCTCCCTTACTGCAGTAAGTACTTCATCCCGTCCATCCGCAATAAAAGTGGCATTGAACCTTTCTGCCCTTGAAGGTTCCCCAAAAAATCTTCTTGACTTCTCTTCAGGAGTACGGAAATCTCCATGGCCTGCTGTTTGGGATATGGTTGCTCCAGATGGCCAAACCCGAGGACCATTCAGTTTCCCTTGATCTATCCCTTTTTTTAAAGGGAAAATGGGGCCTCCGGCATCTCTTACTGAGGTAAATCCACGCATGAGCATCCGTTCAGCACCGCCCCCTACTTTTTCCATTATCACGCCTTCAGAAAGCATGGGTGACATCATTTCCCGCATGCTCAAGGCCCCAAAGGTCATATGGACATGTACATCGATCAAACCTGGCATAAGGGTTTTTCCATTGCCCTGAATTTTGGTTACCCCTTCACCTGATGGGATTGGCGCCGCGCTGATACTTTTGACTTTATTGCCTTCTATCCAGACATTTACCGGACCAGACAGGCTCTTCGATTGACCATCAAAAACACGGACATTTTCGAAGAGAATGTTTTCTGGTTCTTGTGCTTGTGCAGAGAGTGTCAGAAAAAGGTATGCAAAAATTAAACTTGAAATGGATTGAAGAGAAAGCATAAAAGAAGATTTTATTTCAAATTCAAAATAAGGAAATGGGCTTGATTATCCACAAAGTTTCTTAAATTCTTACAAATTAATTGGATTATGAAAATGGAATCTACTGGGACATAAAGTCAAAAATCTTATCATACAGCTTGTTTTTTGTATTGATAAACTGTACGATCATGGGTTTGTGCTTTTTACCTTTTTGAATGTGGAAAGCAGGTTTTGGAACGATTTCCTTATATTTCTCTATAAACCGCTCTGTGGTTAGTTTTATTCCCGGGAGTGTTTTTTCTCCCATTAAAATCATTAAAGGGGGATCATTTTCATCTAAAAAGTAAATAGGGGAGGTATCTTTCCAGACTTCTGGGCTGTCCGTAAAAGCCACTAAATATTCTGTTCCAGGCTCATATTCCATCTGTTCTAAAAACCATTTCATATCCAAACCGGCAGCATCAATCAATACAGCTCCTTTGATGGGATTATCATATCCCAGTGAGTCAAAATATTCATCTCTGACAGTAATCAGACTGGCCAAATGTCCTCCAGCTGAATGGCCTGATACAAATATATTTCCAGGGTCCCCACCATATTTAGAAATATTTTGGTGGGTCCACTTCACGGCCTGTGCTGAAGCCAGTGCCATTTGATGCACCTGATATTCCGGACTTAAAGGATAATCTATAATTACAGTCACTATGCCCTTTCTGGCAAACCTGTTTCCAAGAAAATTATAAATCTCTTTTTTTCCTGAATTCCAACTGCCACCATGGATAAAAATCAATACTTTTTGGGCTCCCTTAGTTTTTTTCGGCGTAAAAACATTGAGCTGTTTTTCAGGAAACCTGGCCATTGACTGATCTTCGGTATAGGTAATATTTTGGTACCTGGTGACTCCCTTGAATGAACAGGAACCCAGTAAACAAAAGGATAATAGCATTAAGAATACTTTATTCCCAGGTTTAAATGATAATTGATCCATAAATGCTAAATCTCATAAGAGGTACTAAAGTTTTCAAAAGATCATTTTTTTTGTTAGCTTTTGACAATCGGTATTGGTCTTTTTCCTACTAAACTCCCAAGTTTCATGAAAAATGTCCTGTTGTTATTGTTCAATACAATTACTTTTTCCGGCGCACTTTACCTCAATTTTCTTTTTGGTTCTGGTGCAGGAGGAAGAAAGTCTGTAGGGGCAGTCAGCAGTCAGTTTGATACCTTGATCACTCCGGCTGGCTATGCTTTTTCCATTTGGGGATTGATTTATCTACTTTTGATTGGATTTTTATTGAATCAATGGAAGGGGTTTTTTACGGGAAATATCAAGGAATCACTCCAACCCACATCAATTTGGTTTGCAGCCTCAAATATCTTCAATGGTCTTTGGATTATTCTTTGGACCCAAGAAATGCTGGTATCCTCAGTCGTTGCAATAATCGGCTTATTGGTTTCCATTACAGTATGGAATTCTCAACTAAATTTGAATAATAAGGAGAGGTCATATTCTGTTTTAATTGACCTTCCTGTTTCTGTTTATTTGGGCTGGATAATTATTGCTACCGTTGTCAATATTTCTGTCTGGTTTTATGCCAATCAATTATTGATGGAATATGAAATGATTGTCACAGCAGTAATCCTTATAGTGGCCGTTGGAATATTGCTTTGGCTTTTAAAGGAAAAACAGCTCTTTGCCCCCTCATTTATAGGGGTTTGGGCACTGATAGCAATAGCCTTCAAGAATCAGGGAAATTCAAATTACCTCAGGATATTAATTATATTATTAGTTTTAATTTTGTTTATTTCCACTTTTTTAATGATAAAAAACAAAAAACATCATTTGAATTAATTTTACAAAAAATGTTTTGGTTTATTTGGTAATATAATTAAATTACCAAAAAATATTTCGAAGTTCCTGCAATTACATCCTTAATCGCCCTAGTAAAATTGTAGGTAAAAACGTGTTTCATTTTCTTTATTTAGTTCATTCCGTAATTCCAAAAAATTTAATACTATGATAGGCATATTAGGAGGAACAAGACTATCCCTTACTTTGGGCCAAGCATTATCCGCACGAGGAGTTGAGATTACATATGGTGTCAGATCAGATTTTTTTTCCTCAGAGATTGAGTGGAAAATTCTTAAAATGTCACCAAACAAGGTCTTGTCTTACAAAGAGGTCATTGAAATTTCCAAAGTGATTTTACTTTGTACTGAAAATCCATACTTAGAGATGATCTTTGCTGAGCTTTCAGATGTTGATCTCAGTGACAAAATTATCATTGATTGTACCAATAGTGATGATTACAAAGCGATTACCTGCAATACCGATTTTATTCAAAACGCAATCAAATCCCCCAAAATTTTTAAAGCTTTCAATAACTTAGGACTTGATTATCCCAATTGCGACCCTATGGGACTTGTCAAAGAAACCTATTATTGTGGGCCGGATATTACTGAAAAAAATATCGTCAAACAATTGATCTGTATGGTGGGGTTCAAAGCCATTGATGCAGGGAATATTGAAAATGCCCCTTTATTGGAAGCTATGTACCATTTGAGAAAGGAGATTTGCAGCCATAGAAAGGAAAAGGTAGACTACCATTTTAAGTTGGTTTCGGTCTAATGATTTTTTTCTAAGTCCTTGGATACCATCTTTACCTTAAACCTTTATTTTTTACCTTTGGGATATTGATGGTATCTTATGGTTAAATTTTCAGATTTGAGTAAAGTCAATCACCCCTATTCTGAGGAATTGAAGGCTGTAGCTTCTGAGGTAATTGACTCAGGGCGTTATTTATTTGGCCCAAAAGTCCTTGAATTTGAGACTAAACTCAAAAGCTATCTCAATAGCAAACATGTTGTAGGTGTAGGGAATGGGTTGGATGCGCTCAGATTGATTTTTTTAGCATATATAGAAAAAGGAGACCTTAAGAAAGGAGATGAAGTACTAATTCCTGCCAATACTTTTGTGGCTACTATTTTAAGTATTATTCATGCCGGTCTTATTCCCAAGTTGATTGAACCAAGTTTGGATACCTATAACCTAGACCTTAATCAGCTTGAATCCAAAATAGGTCCTAAAACAAAAGCCATTGTCCTCGTTCATTTGTATGGAAGGGCTTGCTGGGATGATGAATTACTCTTCCTGGCAGAAAAAAATAAGTTGAAAATTGTAGAAGATAATGCGCAGGCTTTTGGGGCCGAGTGGAAAGGCATTAAGACGGGGGTATTGGGCCATGCAGCTGCCTTTAGTTTTTTTCCCACCAAAATTCTTGGAGCCTTAGGTGATGCTGGAGCTATTGCTACTAAGGATGAAGAATTGGCCGATATTATTCAAAAGCTGTCTAATTATGGTGCCGGTAAAAAGAATCATTTGAGCTATAAGGGCTTCAACAGCCGGATGGATGAATTGCAAGCCGCTTTTTTAATGGTCAAAATGAAATATGTGGACCAGGAAAACCAGTACAGAAGAATACTTGCAGATGCCTATTTAAGTCATATCCAAACCCCTGTTATTGTACTGCCAATAATTGATCGCCCAAAAACCAATACTTTACATGTTTGGCATTTGTTTGTAATCCGGAGCCCAAAAAGAGATGATTTAAGGGACTTTCTATTAAAAAATGGCATAGAAACCCAAATTCATTATCCAATACCACCTCATCAGCAAGAAGCGTTTTTTGAGTTTAGTCATCTTTCCCTTTCCATTACTGAGAAAATTCATAGGGAAGTAATCAGCCTTCCTCTTGATCCTTCCATCACCTTAGATGAAGTTAAATTTGTGGCTGATCATATCAATAATTTTACCGCATAAATCGCATCTAATCATAATTTTAACTTTCTTCCCTCCATAATTTTAAAAAATAAAATGTGTCCCATTTTATGGGCATGTTGCTTGGCATATTCAGCCACTTCTCCTTCAAAGAGACTGTCTAAGGTTTCAAACCATAAAGCCAGCCAGGTGCTAAAATGAGCTTCATGTACCTGATGGTTCATTTTTTCATCCACTTCTTTGTGAACAGGAACAGGACTGAATTTTCCTGCTCCCGGTCCGGAATGTAACAATACCATTTCCCAAAAATCAGTCAATCTTTCCAGGTGTATATTCCAATCATCCACAATTCCATTAAATACTGGACCTAGTACAGGGTTTTTTCTTACTTTTTCATAAAAAGTATGGACCAAGGTACTGACTTGGTCTCTGTTTTTTATCTCTTTGAGACTTTTGCTTTTCATCATTTTTTCAAAATTGGATTTAAAATTTCCAGGTTCCCGTCAATGTCCTCAGGAATTGGCAAGCTTAAAATTTCACAAATTAGGGGATAGACATGTATGTTCTGGAATTTTTCGATTTGAAACCCTTCTCGTATTCTTGGACCATTGGCGTAAAATATTCCATACATATCTTTGTAGCCAGGGTGGAAGCCATGCTCCCCGAAGGTATCTGTTTTGAACATCCCGGCCCGATTCTGATATCCTACCATTCCCACTGTAGTAGCCAGGTAAAAACCCAAATCAGGTAGGATAAGTAAATCTCCCAGGCGGTTCCGATGCCTTTCAATATTTTTATAATATTCTCTGTCAATTACTTTGACCGTTTTAAACGGACCTTCCCTTTTATTTAACTTCAAAAAGACTTCCTCCAGTTCCAAAGGATTATTTAAATACAAATGGGCAAGTGCACCATTATTAATTACTTTGGCATCTATTCCCTCTGTGATATGATCCAGATTAAGAAGATTTTCTTTTGGTACCCTTGTCATGCCATGGTCTGATACAATAAAAATATTGATATCCATGTCAAAACTTTTTAGACCTTCAAAAAGTGCTCCCAATTCCTTGTCTAAGCGTTGAAGCCTTTTATTTAATTGCCCATCATTATCCGGACCATATCTATGGCCAATATCATCCATATCTGAAAAATACAAAGTGATCAACCTTGGTCTTTCATCCTCGGGGAGCAATAACCATTCAAAAACCTTAGAAATCCTCGTGAGGTTGGGTACATTTCCATCGTAATTGTAAAAATAAGTTGGTTGGATGCCTTGTACAGGTGCTTCTGTTCCTACAAAGAAATAACTCGCAGTCCTCATTCCATGCTGCTCTGCCAAAACCCACAAAGGTGTACCCCCATACCAATATCCATCTTGAACGATTTCCCGGTTATTGATGACATAAATCTGGTCTTTGACCGGGTCAAAGAAAGCATTATCCACCAATCCATGACTCTCTGGTTTCATACCTGTGGCAATGGTATAGTGATTTGGGAAGGTCTTGGTAGGGAAAGAAGGAATCATGGCTTCTGCTGATGCTCCAGCGGCTTTAAACTTACTCAGGTTTTCAGGTTGGAATCTGTCTGTATAATCGTATCGGTAACCATCTAAGGAAATCAATATTACATATTGTTTATTTTCCTGAGCAAGGCATTCAAAACCGATTGTGAGAAAGACCAATAATGAAAAAGGGAAGAAATTATATTTTTTCATAACAGATAATTCATGGGTGTTAGCAAAGTTATGGCTGCACATGTAAGTGAACAATTATTTGAAAGAAAAACGTGGATTTATTTGGTAATCAGTGTTGTTTCCAATGTGACTGGAGATTTGTTTACAAATCTTATCTTTGCACCTGAACCCAAATAGAACGTTTATGAATAAATTAATCAATGCCTTTATCCTAACAGGAGTTGTTCTATCTTCTTGTAGTTCAGGCGACCAAAAATCTGATAGTATGAACCCATTCTTTGAGGACTACCATACCCCATTTGAAGTACCCCCATTTGACAAGATCAAAAACGAGCATTTTGCCCCAGGATTAAAAGAGGGTATAAGCTTGCATCAGGAAGAAATCGATGCAATAGTGAACAATGCTGAGTCCCCAACATTTGCCAATACCATAGAGGCTATGGAAAATTCCGGGGAACTTTTGAGTAAAGTAAGTACTGTTTTTGGCAACCTCAACTCTGCCAATACAAGCGATGAACTGCAGGGAATCGCAAGGGATATGGCTCCCGAGTTATCCAAGCATAGCGATAACATCAACTTGAATGAGCAGCTATTTGAAAGGGTGAAGGATGTGTGGGACAATAAAGACAATCTGGATCTTAGTCCTGAGCAGCACAAATTATTGGAAAAAAGGTACAAGTCTTTCGTGAGAAACGGTGCCAATTTAAATGAAAAGGATAAAGAGAAATTGCGGGAAATCAACAGCAAACTTTCGGTCCTGAGCCTTCAGTTTGGCCAAAACGTATTGGCTGAAACCAATGCTTTTAAGTTGTTTATTGATAATGAAGCCGATCTATCCGGCCTTCCTCAAGAGCTTAGAGATGTCGCTTTCCAGGATGCTGAATTGGCAGGAGAAGAAGAAAAATACCTCTTTACCTTACAAAACCCCAGTGTGATGCCTTTCCTACAATATGCTGACAACAGGGATTTGAGAAGACAAATGTGGGAAGCGTATAAAAATAGAGGTGATCAAGGTACTGATAAGGATAATAATGAGATCCTTATTGAAATTGCCAATTTGAGGCTTCAAAAAGCCAATTTACTAGGTTATGCTACCCATGCAGATTATGTATTGGAAGAAAGTATGGCCAAGAATCCACAAAATGTTCAGCAGCTCCTCAATCAGCTTTGGACTCCTGCTCTGGAAAAGGCAAAACAGGAAAGGGATGAAATGCAGGCCATGATTGCAGCTGAAGGAAAGGATTTTCAATTAGCGCCTTGGGATTGGAGATATTATGAGGAGAAACTCCGTGTTCAAAAGTTTGACCTGGATGAGCAAGAAGTGAAACCCTACTTTGCTTTAGATAAGGTTCAGGAGGGAGTATTTATGGTAGTGAATAAACTTTGGGGGCTGACATTCTCAGAAATCAAGGATATCCCTACTTATCATCCAGAAGCCAAAGCCTATGAAGTAAAAGAAGCAGACGGCAATCATTTGGGGGTATTGTATATGGATTTTCATCCAAGGGCCTCCAAAAGGGGAGGGGCTTGGATGACCTCTTACAGGCCTCAAAAAACAGTAAATGGGGAAAGAAAAGCCCCTGTGATTTCTATTGTCTGCAATTTCTCCAAACCAACAGGAAATGTACCGGCTTTATTGACCTTTGATGAAGTGACGACTTTCTTCCATGAATTTGGGCATGCATTGCATGGTTTACTTTCTAATGTGCAGTACAGAAGTCTTGCTGGAACTTCTGTTCCTAGAGACTTTGTGGAATTGCCTTCGCAGATTATGGAAAATTGGGCCACTGAACCAGTGGTGATGAAGCAATACGCTTTCCATTACCAAACAGGAGAGGTGATTCCTGATGCATTGATTGAAAAGCTACAAAATAGCGGGACTTTTGGACAAGGTTTTGGAACCACAGAATACCTGGCGGCCTCTTTCCTAGATATGGATTATCATAGCCGCACCACCCCAATTGAGGTTGGGGCTGCCGAATTTGAAAAAGCTTCCATGAATAATATAGGCATGATAAATGAAATCATTCCCAGGTACAGAAGCACCTACTTTCAGCATATTTTCTCTGGGGGTTACTCATCCGGTTATTACAGCTATATCTGGTCAGGAGTATTGGATACCGATGCCTTCCAAGCATTTAAAGAAACCGAATTGTTTAACCAGGAAAAAGCCTTGGCCTTCAGAAGAGAGATTTTGGAAAGAGGTGGTACAGACGAACCGATGAATATGTACGTCAACTTCCGAGGTGCTGAGCCTAAGATCGATGCTTTGTTGAAAAAGAGAGGCTTGGATCAAGTGGCTGTAGATAGGACGAAGTAAGGAAATTCGGATTGGGAGAGGTGGATTTCGGATTAAGGACTGCCGAGGTTATTGGAACCTTGGTGGTCTTTTTTGTTATCTATCGATTGACGGAGATGAACACAGCATCCAAGGTATTTCTTTACCCAAAAAACAAGCCATAAGGCCTTTCAATTTTACTTTCTAGTTCATTAATGGTCACTAAACCATTGGAACGTAGAAATTCTTTACTGTCAAAAAAAACCAATATCCCGGGAACAGCCAACATGCGCAATTGAGCGGCAAGTTCCCTGTTTTTGTCAGCATCCAGTACAATCAATTCAATTTTTGGGAACTGATTTTCCATCAGATTTTTGACTTTAGGAAATAGCATCTTACACACCCCGCACCGATCCTGATAAAAATAAATCATGAGGGCTTCTTTTTGCCTTATCAGGCCTTCAAATTCCCCTGTTGTCAAAGTTTGGTTTAGTTCCATTGGATTTTGTAATTCACCATGAGATTGGCGTGTATCATATTTACTTTGTTGTAAATCCATTGAGGTCTTATTTCTCCTGATTTGAGGTTGATTTTGCTCATCAGGATAAAGTGGAAATCCAGTCCATTTGCCCATTTAGGACTGTAGCGGCTACCAAGATTGGCTTGTGCATAGGATGGGAAAGCATATTTATTCAGTTCGGCATTGGCAGGATCAGGCAGAAAATGTAATCCAGCAAAACCATAAAATTGAAGTCCTTTCTCAGGTAAATTTCTTTGGTAATACGTTGTGAATGCATTTACCTGGTTATAGCCTTCGTTCCTCTCCCTTGGAATAAAGGTAAAAAAAGGATCCCTTCCCCATTCTCTTGGATTAAGGAACCGGCCTCTACCATCTATGCGTGTATAGTTGAAGAAAAGGAGGGATCTTGGGTTTTTGATTCCCAAACGGCCGCTGATAACCACATTGGCATCATCTGGATTTTTAAACCTTCGTTCCGGCTCAGGATTTCCCCCTTCTCCTATGCCGTGTTGAAAGGTCAATTGAAGACCTGTTACCAGTTTGGTGTTACTGTTACTAATATTCCAGTCTTTAACCGCCTGAGTCAAGTAGGTACTGGAAATATTTTCGACATAAGTATGATTTACCTGTAGTTGAACGCCTTTGTCAAAATGGTGCTGCCAGTCCAATACCGTAAAGAAATCACTGGCTGTGTTTCCCTGATATTTAGAAGGCATCCCCATTTCACTTTGTCCAACGGGATAGATGCCGATGGTCTCTCCGATATCAAACCAACTTGAAGTCGACCTTGGGCTCATTCTTCCTATAATATCAGCGGAGAAACTATTTTTCGGATTTGGATTGAAGTTTATTCGTAAGCCTTCTACAAAAGTAGGAGATAACCTTCCGTCCTGAGGGTTTATAAATGGGGTGTTTATATCCATTCGGCCTATAATGGCCTGAAATTTTTCCGATTGATAGCGGATTTGTAATGCTTCAAGCTTTCCGAAGAACCGATCATCAGGATTCAAAACATCAAATAAGCCCACCTCATAGCGGTTGAAGTTTTGTGTAATGGGGTCACGAGCCAAAAGATCAGAGCTCCAGACATTACCAAAGACCGTATATCTTCCCACAGCCGAAAAACCCTTGTAGGACTGGGTCTTTAATTGTAAATAAGCACTTTGTCCCAGGGCAAAATCCCCCTTGAAGTCTTCCCAATAACTGGTGGACATCCAGAAGGAGCGAAGGCCAATTTCCCCAGAGATAGGAATCTTGGCCTTATTGTTCACGGGTTCAGTTTCTTGAGCAAAATTGTTGTGCTGGAATAGAAAAAAAAGTGTAAATAATATACTTAGAAATTTCATTTCATTGTTTGCGTTTCCCTTGCTGCTTTGATGGGTTTAAAGGGGCCAAATTTATGCTGTTCTTCGCTGAACTCATCTGAAAATGGTCCAAATGGATGGTCAATGGGTTTTTTGGAAATATCAGGCCAGTCTTTGCTCAGGTCTTTTTCTGGCCTGGGCATGGAGTTGACATAAGCAGCCACATCCCAAGATTCCTCATCGGTCAGCATGGGCCTTTCAAATGTTGCCCCCAGGGGCATATTGGTTTTGACATAACCTGCAAACCTGGACATCCTGTACAGGCCAGCCCCATGGTTATAACTATTGTCTCCCCAAAGTGGAGGGTAAGTGTACCCGGTTTTATCTGGTTTCATCATGCCGTTCCCATCTTCCATATGACAGCTTTGGCAATGTTGCGCATAGACTGATTTGCCTTTAACGGGATCAGCTGCTCTGTCCAAAAATGGGATTTCGTAGAGGCCAACTCCCTGAGGCGTTTCACCTGGGACAACATCTTTTCCCAACCATTCCATATAAGCTACTATCGCAATCATTTCTTTGCTGTTGCGGTCCAAAGCTTTTCCATTTAAACTCCTTTCAAAGCAGTCATTGATTCTTTTGGGGATATCTTCCATCTGTCCGGACCGGCCTCTTATTTTTGGATAGGAAGAAGATACAGCAGAATAATTGTTGCCTAAAGGGGCAGTGCCGGCATTCAAGTGACAATTCTGGCAATTCATGCCATTGGAAATCTTTCGCACACTTCCATTTGGCCCCAAATAAGCCGAGGTATTGGCTATTAATTCACGTCCATATTTGATGTCATCTGCATTGGGTTCTTGATCTACGGTGCTCCATTCCGGAGCTTTCCACAGGCCTTCTTTAGGTACCACACCCTTGTAGGTTTCCGTTGGAACAGCAACAGAAGCAGTCAAATCAGCAGATTGATTCATTTGGGGGAGGTTGCCTCCGTTAAAAATGAACACAATCAGTCCAATTAACAGCACAGTAAGTAGTGTGATGGATACCAAAAGGCCTACCATTAAGGCCATCATTTTAACTAAAGGTTCGAAAATATCCTTCATTGGGTTTATTATCAGCTAATCACAAATATGCTTTAAATTCCAAATGAAATGCTGTGATTTTCATCACATAGGTTATTGTTTTAACGGGCCAGATAAAATAGCCTACTGGAAAAAAATGAAATCTCAATGTATTAAATAATTGGCACCTCTGCATGGTTCGGCAAGCTCACCAACCAGGCTCGGTGACCGGGGTTTAGGTTTGGAAGGGGGGAGGGTGGAGAAATGTGGCAAAGCCGCATTTCTCCACCCTCCCCCCTT
>NZ_SLAP01000055.1 GCF_007126775.1 Cecembia sp.
ACAAACTATTAATTGTAAATCATTAAAAAGAAACTGCATTTTACCCTAAAATACAAGCTGAAAAAAAAATCAATTATTTTTTATTTTTTTTATTGATCCAAAAATAAAAACCAAATCCAATAAAAAATCCGGAGTTTCCACCCCGGATCTTTTCCCCCTCCGACAAGCTCAGGGAATTGCTTTTTACCTCTGACTTGGTTCTTAATTCTAATTTCACCTCTTAATGAACGATAAACTCTGAACCATGAACGCCTGAACCCATGAACCCTATTTTGTTCAATTCCTCCGTGGCGGATAAGTTGTTTTACAAATCTTATAATATACACCTTAATCCATGAACTTCTGAACCATGAACCATGGACACTTTTTCCCTCCCTGCATCCTGACCTCAAGCTAAAAAATCCACAGAATATTTTCTTAATGCTTGGTCCTCTTGGTTCTTGGACCTTATTTCTCCCTTAAATTTCTATCCTGATACTCCCACTGCTTACAGAACCGCTGATGGTATGAACCGCTCCATTTTCTATTTTGAGGTTTTTACTCGATGATCTTTCCCCAACCTTCACGCTACCACTACCGGCTTTCAGGTCAAAATTAAAATTATCCAGATCAGACGTGGTGCTGATTCGAATAGAACCAGAGGAAGATTTCAGGAGGGTACTGGCACCGAGTCCCGAAGATTCGGCCCGAATGCTGCCCGAACTTGTACTCAGATCTCCTATTTCGCGGACATCACTTAACTTGATGCCTCCCGAACTCACCTTGGCATCTACCTTCCCTTCCACCTGCTCAAATCTTAAACTTCCAGATGAACCCTTGGCCTGAATATCACCGATTACTTCATTTAATCTTACGTTTCCTGAACTGATCTGACAATTAATAGTACCATAAAGTCTTTCTCCCCTGATGCTACCGGAAGAAGCTGTAAAGTGGATGTCATCCACTTCCAGGTCAGATGCACTGATACTTCCAGAACTCACTTTCAGGTCAATGACATCATGGCTGACATGCATGGCTTCTACAGGACCAGAAGTATTCGTTATCCTAACCTTCATGTTCTCAGGACCTGTCAAACTGATAAACCCTTTGTTTTGATTGCCAAAGTTGAACCCGGTATTGACCGCATTTCCGACCACTTCAATTTTGAGTCTGGAGCCAGATTGTCTGAACTTGATATCCAGGCCACTGTTTTCTGCAGCTTCCAAAAAAGCATTCATAAAAACATCTTGATCTCCTTCTCTACCTTCGTAGGAAACTTCCAAAAAGCGGCCCTCAATCTCTACCTCCTTTACACCACTAAACTGCTCCTCATACGACTTGGTATAGGTTTTTTCTGCTACCGCACAGGCACTGACCATAAGACCCAATGCTAAAACCAATCCTATTCTCATCATTGATCTATTCATTATTTCCAACCGTTGGGGTATAAGGACTGCCGCCATTAGACATCATAGATAAGGTTTCATGTGCGACCTTTATATTGTACTCATAGGCCAAACTCTTGTAATTGACCAAATCAACGATGGTACCTATAAAGCATAAACCGACTGTTAGAATATACAAAATACCCAAACCAATCTGCCCAAGAATAAAACGGTGCAGCCCTGCAAATCCAAAGAATCCCAGCAAACAAAGAATCAAAACCATTTGGTTGTCTTTTCTTCTGGCGCGGTAAACCTGCGCAAACAAAGCTGCCTGCTCATCATCCATGTTTTTTAAAATTCCTTGGATGTAGCCCAATTCCATGCCTTCCAATTCCGGAAGATGTCTCAATACATTAGCCATAATTTTTTGTTGTTTTGATGTTTCTGATAAGTTGAATAATTCTGAATACAATCACAGCAAAGGCAAACATAGCCAAGGGATGCATAGACCAGGAAGCTTTTAGATCTCCTTTTGTCAATAGGCTCATCGCCCGCCCCAATCCACACCCGGGACACCAATTGAATCCCAAGTTATCCAATGGGCACAAAGTGAAATGCTGTGGTCCATAAGGATCGATCAGAAATATCCCGACCAGGGCACCAATCCAGAAGATCAGCTCCAAGGGAAATTGCTGCCATATCGTAGTGATGCTTTTCATTGTTATGGTAAGGTACGAAAAGGATGCCACAAGCAAAAAACAGCTTAAAAAGGATTTAAACAGGGTTTTAACCCTAAAAACACTGCAAGAACGGACAAAAAAGTGTACGATTACGAACGCTTTCTGGATGGCAATTGCAACTTTGGGAACCTTCCAAACTGCATACTGCTCTGCTCCAAAAATATCCTTCGGGTTTTCTCATAAGAAGTACCCGTACCATACTGTTTAAAAAAACTCAAGTCGAGAAGAAAGCCATATAGGGCCTTTGGCAATTGTGTACCAGCCTTTAGATCCAGTGCCTCTGCGGCTTCCTGTCCCACAAAATAGGCCACCAATTCCGCAGTCCTATTGGCCAAGGCAGGATCTGGCACGGTATTTCTGTAGTAAGTCAACAAAGCCTGAATCAAAACATGACCAGCATCAGAAGCTCCCAAATGCCGCTTTCTGATTATTTTTTCCAATTCAAAGGCCTCTTTCGCTGTTTCCGGCCAATACGCTGTTTGGATACCCAGGTAATGTCCGATCACTTTCCAATAATGCATCACTGCTTCTGACATTTCCTTACCGGGATACCTGCCCAACTTTTCCATGCCACGCATTACCAGAAGACTAAAGGCCAAATTGGTACCGATCATATCTTCTTGATTAATCGGAACTCCCCAGTCTTCTTTCCAATCCTTGGCATATTTGGAAATAAAAAGGCGGCTAAATGCGTGAATCAACCTTACTTTTGACAGGGTCAACATGGCTTCCTCATTGCTTATGAATGTTCCCGGCCTAAAACTGTCCAAAAGAAATAAGGCCGTTTCGGCAAGCCGCATTCCAATATCATCGGTTATTCGCTTGGACCTTACCAAAACCTGGGCTCCATCCGCAAAAGCATAGCAATATGGCAGGGAATAGAAACCCAAAAGTGACAGGTAAAGATTGCCTTCTTTCTCAAAAAACACCTGGGCCATTTTCACCTTTCGCGGATTGATCCAGTTTGGCGCTTTTTTGAATTCCAACAAAAAACCAGCAAGAGGCTCTGGAAAAGAAGAAATTTCTGATAACTGTGGAAAGCTTTCCCAAGAGTTGAAGGTATCGATCCATTCAGGGAACTGAAAGAGAAAGTTTACCGTTTGATCCCCAATAGCATCCCCCTGCTTTCTGAGGATATCCAATTGCTGGTTTTGATATAATTTGAGTTTATTCACAGCATTTTAACCTTCATTATGTAATTTAGTTTCCCAATTGAGAACATTTATGTATTCTAAAATTCTTAGCGCATTTATTGTATTAA
>NZ_SLAP01000243.1 GCF_007126775.1 Cecembia sp.
ATTTTTCGGGTGATTTAAAAGTTAATTTTTCGTTTAAAAAGGTCAAGCACTGGGCTTAAACCAAACTTATTGGGTTAGTTTTATAAAATATTCTGTTCAAAACTATTCAAAAACTGTTTCTTTACAGTCTTTTATAGTTAATTATTCATAGCAATTAAGGTGAATTTTTTAAGTGGGTGATTTCACCTAACTACTGGATTTTAGCTATTCCAAAAAGAACAAGTGTATTGTCTTTCAAGATCAAAAAGCCATTTTAACTTTACAACAATTCATTTTGATTTTTATTAAAAAAACGGTTTAAAAATTACTTGAGCCCAATATTAGGATATTTACTTGACTTTTGGAAATAAAATAGAAAAAACCTAAAGAGTACTACCGTTTAGATTTTCGTAAAAAATAAATAAGTATCTGGTTACTGCACCAAATCCAGCAAAATCCTTCAATTCACCTTTCAGAAGAAAAACCATATCACCCCCATACAGGATACTTCATTCGCTAATTGCTTGATTCTTTTGTATTTTGACCTCTCAATACGAACATTAATGCACCAATCGGGTTAGAAAGAAAACCTGCTATCCGTTGGGTGCAATAAAAATCCTGATATGCTGAATAAGCCTTTCCTGTTTCTAAGTTTCTTTTTTCTGTCGGTTTTTTGTCATGCCCAAAATCCACAAAAAGAGATTTCTGGTAAAGAGGTTTATACCTACAAAACCCCTGACAGAGATGGAACTGGGAAAGTTTATATGGGAAGGGAGATTTCGCAAGTGATGAATTTCATGGGGATGGCCTGGCTGGAAAGAGCCACAAGATCAAAAGAGGAAAACACTGAATTGGCCATTAAAAATCTGCCCATCAACAAAAAAAGCGTAGTTGCAGATATTGGGGCTGGTTCGGGATATTACACTTTCAGGATTGCCAAGCGGGTTCCTGATGGACTGGTTTATGCTGTAGAAATCCAAGATTCAGCGATTGATTACCTGAAAAAAAGAAGCAAGGAATTGGGATTTGAAAATGTAATTACCATCAAAGGGAGTGAGAAATCTCCCGAATTACCCGAAAACTCCATAGATTTGGCCATCATGGTAGATGTCTACCATGAATTGCTATACCCTCATGAAGTATTACAGGAAATCAGAAAATCCCTCAAGGCAGACGGGAAATTGCTGCTGATAGAATACCGTGGCGAAGATCCCAAAGTCATGATCAAACCCCTGCATAAAATGACTGTGGATCAGGTCACAAAGGAGTTAAATGCAAATGGCTTCAAACTGATCCAAAATGGTCAATTTATGAATATTCAGCATTTTTTGGTTTTTGAGAAAGATTGAGGTTTTGAGAGAAGGAAATCTTAACATTTACGCTGTTTCAATATCAAATTCCCCGTCCAAAAGCAGATCCCATCTCTATCTCTAAACCCAATTCTAAAGTTTAAAATCTCCCTTCACCTTTCATCCCCGCACTGTTGGGGAACGGGCTTTCACCCTTAATCACTTTTCAAGCTTTGCACTGTATTGATGGCTGTAGCTTTTAATGCTTGAAAACTAACGGTTAGAAATGCAATAAAAAATATACTTCCTGCCGCTAATGGAATAAACCACCACTCAAAATCAATGCGGTAAGCATATCCGTTCAACCAATCCTGTATCAACCAATAGGCAATGGCAGAACCTATCAAAACCGATATGGAAACAATCAAGATAAATTCTTTATTGATCACATGAAGAATGGATAAGGTACTTGCCCCCAACACTTTTCTGATACCTATCTCTTTTGTTTTTTGTTCTGCTATATGGGCAGATAGACCAAAAAGACCCAAACAGGAAATCAGGATGGTCAGGATACTGAAATACTTGGCCAATTCCCGTACCCTCACGTCTTCTTGATACATGCGGGCATAGTTCTGATCCATGAAGCTGTACTGAAATGGAAATAAAGGCTCAAAAGTATTTGCTACTTGTTGGATGGCGGACAAAGTTTCCTGCATATTCCCAGGTTGTACTTTGATATATCCCCTGCTGGCAAAAGTAGGATCCAATTGTATGATCACTGGCTCCATGCCTTGGTGGAAGCTCTGAAAATGAAAATCTTCTACAACACCCAATATTTCCATTTCAGAATCCCAAGTGAAAGTGCTGGCTTCAGGGTTGTTTTGGGTTATCAGTTCGTAGGCCCTCCTGTTGATGATGGCTTTGTTGAGAGAATCAGATACTCTTTCTTGAGAAAAGTCTTCTCCAAGAATAATTTTAAAACCCATAGTTTCTATAAAATCATAATCTACATGCATGATTTCGAATAGAGCAGAAAATTCAGGGTCTTTCCCTTCCCATGAAATCCCTCCTGTATTGGAGTTCCTTCCCATAAGAGTGTGGGTGGATCTGCTCATAGCCAAAACTCCTGGTACCGTTTCAAGTTCCTTTTTGAAAGCATCAAAATTCTCTATCATTCTACCTTCAAGTGTAAGACTGATCAGCTGGTCTTTATTGTAACCAAGGTCTTTGTTTAGGGCAAAATTGATTTGTTTGTACACTACTATGGTGGCCAATATTAGCATTGTAGCCATAATGAACTGAAACAAAACCAAACCCTTTCTGGCGATGGCGACACCTTTCCCAGATTTGGTATAACTCCTGAAAACCTGTATCACTTTGGTCGCCGACAGATAGAATGCAGGATAACTACCCGCAATAATACCTGTTATGAACAAAATGAACGCAAATTGTAACCAGGAAAACCATTCTCCATAAGGAACTGACATGGCCTTTCCTGTCAGGTTATTGAATATAGGCAGCGTCAATTCTACCAAAAGAATTGAAAAAACACCTGCGAAAAAGGTGATGAGCAATGATTCTGTAAGGAATTGAGATACGAGCATGCCTTTATCGGCACCTACCACTTTTCTTACCCCAACTTCCTTAGCCCTTTTTTGGGATTTGGCCGTAGACAAATTCATGAAGTTAATACAGGCAATCAATAGGACAAATAGTCCAATGATAGCAAATAGCCTAACATATTCTATTCTTCCACCGGATTGCTGGCCATCCACAAAACGGCCTTTGAGGTAAAGGTCTTTTTGGGGATAAGCAAAAAGGTTTACATTGCTGCCTTCATTTCTATTCGCTATGAAGTCTTCTATACTTTCAGAAAAGTTTTTCCAGTTTGCATTTTTATTCAGCTTTACAATGGTATTCGGGCCATTATTACCCCAAGTGTTTAACCAACCATTGTAGGGCTTGTCAAACATAAACTTAAAGGGAAGAATGTAGTCAAAAGAACCACTACTTTCCAATTTGCCTAAGTCCAACACCCCCATGACTTTGAAATTACTTTCACCATCTGTCTCTTTTAGGGTCACAGACTCCCCAATGACATCAGTTCCACCAAAAAGTTTGATAGCCGACTCTTTTGACAAAACGATGTGGCTGATCTCCGTAAGGGCAGTATTTCTATCACCATGTAGAAAATCGTACTGCATGATATGGAGGTAATCAGGTTCGGCAAAAAATCCTGAAAGGTTGGCTTTTTGATCTTCCACAACGAATAGCTCCGGTTGATTCCAAGAATAACAGGCAGCAAGCTCAACTTCAGGAAATTCATTCTTCAAGGCCTGAGCAAGTAATCCTGGGGTAGATGTGGTTGTGAAAATGTCAGATCCATACCGTTGATGTTCCATAACCCTGTAGACTTGATCGATTTCTGGGAAATGCTGATTGGTATTCAGTTCACTTTTGACCCAAAGACCAATGGAAATGGTGGCCCATAATCCTAAGGTTAAACCAAAAAGATTGATGAAGAAGGTTAACTTATGTTTGGCAAAGCCCCGAAATGCGATTTTGAAGTAGTTGGAGAACATAGTTATAAGGGTTGTCAGGTTGTCGAGTTTGAATTGGTTCAGCCGCAGCGGACAAGTGTAGTTGTTGTATTTGTTCTAATTGATTTCAGATCATCTTTCGAAAATCTATTCACTTCAATTAGATCTTCCTGAATCCGGGAAAAGGACTTCAGTGTTGGGATTCCCCGGGACAAGACCTTGGTGATTTGTCTTTTTTCATTACCCCCTCCGAAATTACTTTTGTACAAGATACCTGGTATTTAGTACAACTTTTCTGAAACCCGACTTCTAACTTCTGCATTTGTCTTGTTTCTTGTCTCTTGTTTCTTGATACTCGAGTCTCGCTTCTCGTCTCTAAATATGAAACTGCTCCCTGATATTCTCGGTCACCACTTTGCCATCGAATAAGTTGATGATTCTATGGGCATAATTGGCGTCGTGTGGAGAGTGCGTTACCATCACAATTGTGGTTCCCTCGTTGTTCAGCTCTTCGAGCAATCTCATCACTTCCTCGCCATTGCCAGAATCCAAGTTTCCAGTAGGCTCATCTGCCAATATCACAGCCGGTTTGGCTACAATGGCACGGGCTATGGCTACCCTTTGCTGCTGACCGCCTGAAAGCTGCTGTGGAAAATGGTCTTTTCTGTGCATGATGTTCATTCTGGTAAGCACCTCCTCTACCCTTTTTTTTCTTTCATCTGATGGAGTTTTGAGGTAAAGCAATGGTAGTTCCACATTCTCAAAAACTGTCAGTTCATCAATCAGGTTGAAGCTTTGAAAAACAAAACCAATATTGCCTTTCCTCAATTGGGAACGCTGTCTTTCAGAATATTTGGCAACTTCCTGATCAAGGAAATGATATTCTCCTTGCTCAGGATTATCCAAAAGGCCAATGATATTCAACAAAGTGGATTTGCCACATCCAGATGGTCCCATGATGGCCACAAATTCCCCCTTTTTGATTTCGATATTGATTTCGTCCAGGGCAGTGGTCTCCACTTCCTCTGTAGTGTATAACTTTTTAAGGTTGACAGTTTTGATGATGTTTTCCATAAATTTATGATATGTTGTCTAAATGCTAAATTGAACTGCTCATGGCTAAGGCCAAACATATGCCACAAAAGAAATGGCCCAAAATCACCCGTTGAGGGCTTTTTTGCTAATATGATAGTAAATTTTCGAACATCTTTGTTCGCACACGGACAAATACAATACAACTTACCCCTAAATTTGCTTTTTTTCTAAGCATTTCGTTAATTGTTTACTTAAAAAATAGTTAATCTATGAAAAGATTATTCATTTGTCTGGCAAGCTTGGTTATAATTTCATGTGGGGGTGAAAATAGCACATCAAATGAGGCATTGAACAGCTATAAGCTAATAAAAGTAGACGCCTTTGAAATTGAGAATTTCACAAAGGTTCATTTAACGGATTTCAGTCCAGAGGAAAGGATATTTTTAGGGTTTTCTGAAGTGCAAAATGAGGTTTTGGAAGTATCGCCTGAAGGAGAAATCCTAAAAAGAGTCAACAGAACTGGCGATGGACCCAATAATTACGGTACATGGAATCCTTTAGGTTTGAGTTTTGGCCCAGAAGGAAAACGCGTTTTCCAGTTTCCTTTTAGGCTTATTACCTATAATGCTGACTATGAAATTGTTGATGACTTCAGGATACCCTCTCCCCTACCCATAAGAGCCATAACGCCTATTGGAAAAACTACCTATTCTACGGAAAATGGAAATACCCGATATCTGGTTGGGCCAAGTACATTCCTATCGGCACATCACCTGATCTTCACAGAAGAAGGAAGGGACACTTTGCAAAACTTCACTTTGCTGAAAACCGAATCTGGACAAACAAAAACTATCCTTCCCTATGAGGAAGATTCCTATTATAAAAAGACCGATCAGATTTACTACAACCTCATGGGCAAAAGCTACTTTGTGGATGGTGGTGAATTATACCTGGTTCATAACCTTGATGATGCTATTCATGTGTATGATATATCTGACGATTTTAAGCTCCTCCGTAAAATACCTATTCACCACAGCCAATTTGAAAAAGCAAGCCCCTTACCCATTGGAATCGCCCCAGATGATCCAAGAGTAAAAAATCTGGCCAATTTACCGGGAAGAAACAGACAATTACTGAATCTTGGAGACAATACATGGATACTGACCTATTATAAGGGAGTAAGCCAAGCGGTTTTTGAGGCAAGGAATTCAGAAGAAAAGCCATTCTCAATATTGGATCAAGAGGACAAGTTAAGCTTAGTGATCTTTGAAAATGAAAAGCAATTGAATGGTGAATTGGCTTTACCTGAGGGTTCAATTTTATTTGCCCTTCCAGATAAAAAAATCCTTGTAAAAGAAAAAGCCAATGAAGAAGTGGAAGAAGAAGTGACCAGATACAGCATCTATCAATTGGTGAAAAAGTAATTCTTTTTTTGATTTCATTTGATTTGGTAAACCTGCCAGGTTTCATGGTCAACAAGGCTTTATAATACCCATTAAGCCTAAAGAGACCTGGCAGGTTTAAGAATCCAATATTTGAATCTGCCTATTTAAGGTTCAAGACTTCATTCTTTCCGAAGTTCTCATAGCCACTGACAATCACTTTATCTCCAGGCTGCAAGCCCTCAATGACTTCGTAAAATTCCGGATTTTTCCTTCCCAAACGGATATTCCTTCGCTCCGCTTTTTCGGAAGACGGGTTGACCACAAAGACCCAATTTCCACCTGTATCTTTATAAAAGCCTCCAGTAGGAAGCAGCACCGCTTGTTGGCTTTCTCCCAATTCCAATCTGATCCTGACCGTTTGCCCCCTTCTTATCCCTGAAGGAACCTGGTCAGTGAAAGCCATGTCTACTTCAAATCTTCCAGCAGTGACATTGGGATAAATTTTGAAGATCTCCATTTCATAATTGCCTCCTGAAAAATTGAAAGTACCTTTTAATCCAGTATACACCCTGGGCAGGTACAATTCATCAATTTGTACCCTTACTTTGAATTTATCCAGAATGTCAATCTGCCCGAATCTTTGTCCCGGGGTGATGGACTGCCCTACTTCAATCTGCTCTGTGGACAATTGCCCAGTAATGGGTGCCCTTAGTGCCAAATTATCCAAGATATGGCCCACGCCGTCCAAAGACTGGTTCATCCTTCTCTCAGAATCCTCTAGCTGCTTTTTTTGCACTGCTCGGGACATGGAATCATTTCTATAGGCCTCATAGGTAAGTCTTCTTCGCTTTACATTGTAATCATACTGCTCTTTGACTTCTTCGAATTCCCTGTCCGAAACGAGTTTTTTGGTATGCAATTCCTTGAATCTTTCGTACTGAGGCTTTAGCAAACTGATCTGGTAATCTATTTCTGCCAATTGGGCCTGCTGATTCAGGTCATTCTGATCCAATTGTAACCTGACCTGTCTCAGGTTATTGAGTTGAAAATACAAACCAGACTCTCTTTCCATGACCTCCAGTTGCAACTTGGAATTGGAAAGCAAAAGGATAGTATCTCCCCTATTGACAAAAGCACCGGATTCCCTCACAATCTGCTGTATATTCCCTCCCTCCAACGCATCCAAATAGAAAACTTCCCCTGGTTCAATGGTACCACTTACCGGAATATAATCTGTGAACTCACCTTCCCGTACAGTGGTAATGGTAATGCGCTCCAAATTGACATTCATGGATGACCTGGAATCAGAAAAAGCCAACTGGTAAATGACAAAACTTACAATCAGTGTGGCTCCCAAAATCATGGCTATTCTCTTCGGCGTCCAGATCTTCTTTTCAATTTTTCTATCCATTGTCGGTATAATTCAAATTTTTTGCTGTTTGCCTAACTGCCAATTGCATGCCACCTCCAAAAAGGCCGAATTCAGGCATAATAACAGAAAAAGAACTTTCCCTGAAAATAAATTTCGAACAAAAACGTCCGTCAGCGAACAAAACTGTACTGCTTTAATCAAAAATAAATTACCTTAATTTAAAAAGTAATTCCTTCAAAATGCGTTTTCTTTCTTTATTTAAGTGTTTTGTGAGAGCATTGGCTATTGGTACCAGTTCGGTACAGGTTTTGGACATATACTCCACATAAAGTACAGGATATGATTCCTCATATTAGTATAATTCAAACCAATTGTAATCAAGATTTCCCATGAAAGAGCAAAAGACTGGCAAAATTCTAATTGTAGATGATAATGAGGATCTTTTGAAAGCAGCTAAGATTTTTCTGAAAAGACATTTTGCACAAGTGGATACAGAAAGTAACCCTGGCCTGTTGCCTATTCTAGTGGTCAATGAACAGTATGATGTGATCATGTTGGATATGAACTTTACCAAAGATGTTAGCAGTGGACAAGAAGGCTTTTATTGGTTAGACCGGATTTTAGAGCTGGACTCCTCTGCTGTAGTGGTATTGATTACGGCCTATGGAGATGTCAATACAGCGGTGAGGGCCATCAAAGAGGGGGCCACTGATTTTGTACTTAAACCTTGGGAGAATGAAAAATTATTAGCAACACTCAACTCAGCCCTTCAATTGAGGCAGTCTAAATTGGAAGTCAATCAATTGAAAAACCAACAGCAGCGGTTTTTTGAGGATATGGATAGTAAGTTCAAAGACATTATAGGACAAAGTCCCCTGATGATCAAAATTTTTGAAACCATAGAAAGGGTCGCGGCTACAGATGCAAATGTTTTAATTCTGGGAGAAAATGGAACAGGAAAAGAACTGATCGCCAGGGCAATACATAGAAATTCCAAAAGACAAAGAGAAGGGTTTGTGGGGGTTGATTTAGGTGCTATTACTACTACTTTATTTGAAAGTGAATTATTCGGTCACAAAAAAGGAGCATTTACCGACGCCAAAGAGGATAGGGCTGGGAGATTTGAACAGGCAAATAAGGGAACACTTTTTTTGGATGAAATCGGTAACTTACCCTTGGCTCTACAGTCCAAGCTTTTAGCTGCATTACAAAATCGGGAAATTACAAGAGTGGGCGGTAATAAGGCTATCCCTGTAAATATCCGTCTAATATCTGCTACAAATATGTCAGTCCACAATATGGTATTCGAAAACCAATTCAGACAGGATTTGCTTTACAGAATCAACACAATTGAAATCACCCTACCCCCATTGAGGGAAAGGTTAGAAGATATCCCCTTATTGGCAAACCACTTTATTGAAATCTACTCGAAAAAATACAGCAAGGATATCAGAAAAGCAGGTGAAGCACTCATCAAAAGAATGCAGAAATACCACTGGCCGGGAAATATCCGAGAACTTCAACACAGTATTGAAAGGGCAGTAATCATGACCACCCACAGTGTACTTCAACCAGAGGATCTTTTTACCCAAAAACATCTGACTCCTGAAAAGCAGGAAGAAATGGTCTCTTTGGATCATTTGAATATTGAAGATGTGGAGAAAATACTTATCCGAAAGGCACTTCAAAAGCATAATGGCCATATTACCCGGGCTGCAGAGGAGTTAGGATTGACAAGATCATCATTATATAGAAGACTGGAAAGATATGGGCTTTAAATCTTTTGCCTTAGGGGTATTGATTAGGGTTATCCTTATTGCACTTACGGCCATTTTTGGTGCTTATTTATATATCCAAAATGCCTCAGTCTTACAAGGGGTTTTATTCCTATGGATTTTAATCCTGCTTTCTTTTAATCTGATTACATATACCACAATTACAAATAGAAAGATCAGTAGGTTTTTAGAATCCATCCGGTATTCAGATTTTTCTTCTTCCTTTACAAAAGACAGTAACTTGGGAAGTTCTTTTAAAGAAATGAATTTATCTTTTAACGAAGTAATTGAGGCCTTTAAAAAAACCCGTGCCCAGAAAGAAGAACAAATGTTGTTTCTACAGATAATGATTCAGCATATCAATACAGGAATCATTTCTTTTGATAGTCAGGGCAAAATCGGAGTCATCAATGGAGCCGCCAAACAATTACTCCAAATCCATCAGTTCAAAGACATTCATGATCTTGGCAAATTGTCAAAAAACTTATTGCAAGAGGTTTTGAATCTCAAGCCATCAGGATCTTTTTCTATCAAAATCAATTCAGATCTTCACCTCAATGTGCAGTCTGCTTCCTTCAAAATGGAAGGCCAAAGCTGGACATTACTCTCATTCCAAAACATCAAATCTGAGTTGCAAAAGAACGAATTGGATGCTTGGCAAAACCTGACCAAAGTACTGAGGCATGAAATCATGAATTCCATGACACCTATTGCCAGTTTGGCCAGTTCCCTGGGCATTATTTTGGAAGAAGATGTCAAAGAAAATGAGCAGGGAGAATTGGCTTTGGAGAAGGAAAGCTTTTTGGACCTGTCAGAAGGATTGGAAACTATTTTTAAAAGAAGTAATGGTTTGGTAGATTTTGTAAATGCCTACAGGGATTATACCAATATTCCCCAGCCTGAATTAAAAGTATTTCCCATCAAACCCTTATTTGAAAATATACGGGTGCTATTGAAAGAAGATCTTTCAAAATCAGACATCCAACTGATCTGCGACATTTCTCCACCCGATATGGATGTTATTGTCGATCAGGATTTGATCCAAATGATCCTGATCAACTTGATAAAAAATGCCAAAGAGGCCATGGAAAAGGCCAATAATCGGACAATCATGCTCAGAGCAGGTATGGACAGCCATTCAAGGCCTTTTATCAAAGTCATTGACCATGGTGAAGGTATTGTCCCGGAAGCTTTAGAAAAAATATTTGTGCCTTTCTATACCACCAAAAAATCCGGGTCTGGAATTGGTTTGGCCATTTCCAGACAAATAATGAACCTCCACAAAGGGAATCTGGAAGTATCCTCTATTCCCGGAGAGCAAACTGTTTTTACTTTGGTGTTTAAATAAGTTTTATCAATTCTTTTCCCATAGTTTAATACTAATTCAAATCAAATCTTTATCATTTCAAACCGCAAGTGCTATTGATGACCTCTATGGAATGCTAAAGCTTTAAGATGAGAACCACCCCCAAACCATTTCATCAATGGAAGATGGATTTGTAACGGTAAGGCATGATATGGATGTGTTGAAAAAAATGAATGATTTTGGCCCCCATGTGATTGCCAAAGCGGGAGAAAAGGTGGCTGCATATGCCTTGGCCATGACGTTTCAGAACAAAGAAGATGTACCTGTATTGGGTACCCATGTGTGAACAAATTGATCATTTGACATATAAGGGTAAGCATTTATCCGGTTGTAGAGTAGGTTTGTGTAAGTAAAGATTTCAGGGGTCAGGGAATTTTTGACAGATTGTACCAATGTTACCGATCCACATACGAGAAGAAATTTGACTTTATCATCACAAAAATAGCTACCAATAACACCAGGTCCATCCGGGCGCACCAAAGAGTAGGTTTCGTGGAAATCCATCAGTTTACAGATGCATTGCCGATGGACTGGAGCATTGTTTTATGGCATTGGGTAAAATCTTAATATGACTCCATGGCGCCTAAAAAAAAACGTCAAATTTAAAATAATTCTTCCATACCGTACATTTTTCTTAAATTGAGAACATGATCATTCAAAACAATGACCCTTCCTGCTTTCCGGAATTACTTGAAATTTGGGAAGCTTCTGTCCGCGCAACACATGATTTTTTAAATGAGGATAAAATACAGGAGATTCGGCAAATCATTATTGATGGAAATGTTTTTGCCCACGCAGATATTTACACCTTCCAAAATGCTGAAAAGAAAATACTGGGATTCCTGGGACTATCCAAAGAAAAAATCGAAATGCTCTTTATTCATCCTGATTTTAGAGGGCAGGGTATTGGGAAAAACTTGACCCATTTTGCAGTAAACGAGCGAAAAATTTTAAAAGTTGAAGTCAATGAACAAAATATACAAGCAGTCAATTTTTATAAAAAACTTGGCTTCCATGTAACCAATAGAAAGCCGTTGGATGATCTTGGTAATCCTTTTCCCATTTTACAAATGAAGTTTACTTCTTTATGATGACATTAGAACACGTTGCTATTTGGACGGAAGATTTGGAAAAATTAAAGGTCTATTACCTAAAGTATTTTGATGGGCAATCAAATGAATTGTACGTCAATCCAAAAACAGGATTCCAAAGCTATTTCATCTCTTTTTCAGGAGGAGCCAGATTGGAATTGATGCAAAAGCAAGGCATCCCCAGTAACCTGAATGACCGGAAGTCAGCACAACATATGGGGATAATTCATCTTGCATTTGGCACATTATCCAAAAAAGCGGTTGATAGGAAAGCGGAGGAACTCAAAAAAGCCGGCTTTGAAATTCTAAGGGGACCTAGAACTACCGGGGATGGCTATTATGAGTTTGAAACTTTAGATCCGGAAGGCAATAGAATTGAGGTAATATTTAAACCCTGAAAAAAACGCTTGATCAATTAATCAGAATAAAGTCCTGATTTTTAGCCATTTGAAATTTGATTCAGATACCTAACCGAACAAAAAAGAGGCTGTCCCTAATTTGGGTACAGCCTCATTTAAATATAATTGCTTATTAGGTCATTTTAGTTTCTTTGAAATACCCTTACGTAATCCACAACCATTTGCTGGGGAAAAACCGTGGTATTGTCAGGACTTCCAGGCCAATTTCCACCAACAGCCACATTAAAGAGAAAGAAAAATGACTCTCTTAATTCACTCAAACCACTTGGTCTGATATCAATTTCATGATAAGGTTCATTGTCCAGCAACCAAATGATCTTATTAGCATCCCAAATGATAGAAAAGACATGAAAATTATCATTGAAAATCCCTTGTTGTAAGGTAACGGATCCTCCAAACTCTGCGTGGCTCCCATTATTGTCCCAATGAACAGTACCATGAACAGTGTTGTCCCTACCGTTGACACTACCACCAATCATCTCCATGATATCAATTTCTCCACACCTGGGCCATCCCACTTGTTGTATGTTATCTCCTAACATCCACAATGCCGGCCAGATACCCTGCCCTTTTGGCAAGGCTGCTCGGATATCGATTCGTCCAAACCTAAAAGATTGTCTTCCCTGGGTTTTTATCCGGGAGGAAGTATATTCCCTTCCGTCAAAGTTTTCCTTTCTTGCCTGAATGATCAAATGCCCATTGGAAACCCTCACATTATCACGCGTATAGGTCTGTAATTCATTATTACCCCAGCCACAAAGAGCAGGACAACCATCTCCCATATCAAATACCCAATCCCCAGAAAGGCTATTGCCCTCAAACTCATCATTCCAAACCAAGCTATATCCTTCATAGCTCATTGGACTTTCAAAACCAGTCTCTGGAATTCCCAAAGTAGGAACTGGCTCGATGGTATTGGTTTCCCCTTCATCTTGCTGACAGGCTTGAGAAAGCCAGCCAGCAAGTATGAGGAAAATTATGTGATTAATTTTAATCATTACTGTCTATTGATTATTCAGCGGGAACGAGCACAAAAGTCCACCATACCCCACCATCGGTAGAAATGTCTATAACCAATGTCAATTCTTTGGTATCTGGATTAAAGTCCAAAACATCATAAGTGACTGACTCATCTTCACGTGGAGGCCCAGCATCATATTCTCCGCCATTAAAGGCCTTAGGCAAAGCAATAAATGCACCTGTTCCTGTAACTGTAATTTTTGCCCGATCACTTCCTGATGCCGGCTCAAAGCTGAACTCATGTGTACCAGAGGCCCATGCAGCACCCACAGTACCCGCCAAATTAGCTTCAGGCTGGCAACCTCCTCCAGTTAAACCCATATAATCTTCTGCATAAACATCTCCTTGGGCATCATATTCATAAACTCCACCTTCACTGAAAATAAAGAGGTCGTTAAACAAGCAAGGACGATCTCCGGAAATATCACCGCCATTTGGGAAGAAGGCATCACTTCCAGGAGCCGGGCCTACTCCAAATGCCCCAGCAGCTGGTTTTAACTGCCAAGCTTGGGTACCACTACCGACCAAGTCATTAAGCGTGAAAGCAGCAGGGTTTTCACCACCAACTTCTCCTGCAAGTTCATCAGGAACCAAAACGAAAGTCCAAAATACACCATCGAAGTCATCAAATGGATCTGCTGTTCTAAGAGATAAGGTTAATTGCTGAGTTGCCGGGTCATAGGCTGTTACCGTATAAGTAATGGTTCTTTCTGTAGGACTTCCTCCTTCAGGTATCTCACCACCATTAAATGCTCTTGGGAATCCAATGAAAGCGCCAGTACCAGTTACTGCTAGTTGAGGCAGAACACCTGGACCACCAGGAATAAGGGTAAAACTATGAACACCCGAATTAAATGGCTCTGAAGGTGTACCATCTAAGATGGATTCTGGTTGACAGCCTTCTCCGGGTACACTCATCCAACCTTCAGCCCAGAAATCACCCTGATTATCATATTCAAAGGTTCCATCTTGACCAAATATATACAGGTCATTGAATGCACATGGCCTAACAGAAGCAAGGTTAGTGGTCGCTCCAGGGAAAAAGCCTAAATCACCTCTGAATCCACCAACTCCCCAAGAACCGGCAGAAGGGCGCAGTCTCCAAGCTTTCGTTCCATTACCAACCAATTCTTCTAAGGTCAATGGAACATCTGGATTGAATGATACAGTCGTGGAAACATTGATAGTAACAGATTCTCCATTTAATGCAGATAGCGTTCTTGAAGGAACCGCACGTACCCTGAACTCCATAGGACCACTTTCTCCGGGAGTAATACCTCTTGAAATGGCCATACCATTGATATCATCTTTTTTAACTTCAATTGAGGTAGATGTTGAAGAACCTAAATCAGCGGCGTTTGCAAAGCTATTTCCCGGCCTGTCCATCTGGATGATATAGGTCACTTCCATATTGGTTCCAAAATCTGCCGGACTGACATTGAAAACAACTACTTCTTCACCATTTTCAGTAGTCACCATAATTTCGGATGGTGGAGAAGTTATGGAAGAAGGGGTCTGTGCGATAATGGGCGGCTGATCTATATCACCACATGCCCAAAATAATGGCAGCAATAAAGCCGCCCAAATAAATTTAGAAAATACTCTCATAGTAATTTTGGTATTTATTGTAAGACGTAATTTGGTTCAAGCAATTCTTTAGCAGCTAATTCCTAATTGTTTTTCGCTTTCTGAACTAATTAAACCTCTTCAATAACGGTAGTTTATTGCATTAAACAAAAAATCAGTATACAACAATAATACATCATTTTAATTAAATTAGTATCTCAAAATTTCATCAAAAATCGGATTAAATAGCTTTAATTCAATAAAATTGAATATTTTTATCTAAAATAAACTTTCACATAAGTGAAAAATTATACATCATTTGTTTTTCACATTTCAGTTTTATTTAATTAATTACATGGTGAAGAAAAAATTAATTCTATCCCTTTTATCATTCTGTTTTATTCTTGCTATCAACGGGCAGGATTTGGGATTGCCTTTTTCAAAATATTTTTCCAGCAAAGAGTATCAGGGGGGCATACAAAATTATGCCATTAGTCAAAATCAGAATGGGTTAATTTATGTGGCCAATAATTTTGGTTTATTGGAATATGATGGCAGCAATTGGGACAGGTACGCAATACCCAATAGCACCAAAATCCGTGACATTTTCTTAGAATCCAATGGGAGAATTTATATCGCAGGACAGGGACAATTGGGTTATTTCCGGCCCAACGAGCAGGGATTTTTAGAATTTATTTCTTGGTTGCCCAAATTACCTTTGAATTATCAAAATATTGAAGAAGTTTGGAAAGTTTTCAAAATCTACCAGAACTATATATTCTGTTCTTTTAAAGCCATCTTTATTTTTGACCAAAATGGAAATCTCAAAAACACGATAGAAACAGAGGCTGCATTGGAAAGTTTTCATTTAAGTAATAATCAGCTGTTTTTTCAGGACTCAGGCAGGGGATTGATGAAACTGGAACAAAATGAAGCTGTTTTTCTGAATGAAACAGCCCTTTTTAAAAATGAATTGATCGCAGGTATATTAGAGGGGGCTTCAGGTGAACTGAACATCATTACAGAAAAAGGGGAAGCCTACACTTGGGCTCAACAAAAATTAAAAAAATGGGATGTTAAAGACTTCCAAAATCTAAACAAAGTCAATCTTGTCCGAAGGCTCAAAGATGGTCAGTTTGCTGTGGGAACCCAATATGACGGCTTGTTTATTTTCAATGAAAACGGTAGCCTTCAACTGCATCTAAACCAAGATAAAGGACTTAATAACAATACCATCATTTCTCTATTTGAAGACAGGGCGGGAAATCTCTGGATAGGTCATAACAATGGCATTTCCCTATTGGAATTCAGCCTTCCTTTCAGATTAATAGGTCCAGATTCGGGAATTTATGGCACTGGATATACGGCCAAACAAATTGACGGGGATCTATTCCTGGGAACCAATATTAAGGTGAGTAGGATTTCTATATCAAGTAAGGAAATTCATGCTGTTGAAAATTCGGAAGGCCAATCCTATAGTTTCAATATCATTGACAATGACCTATTGCTCGCACATAATGAAGGAGCTTTTTTTATTCAAAATGACAAAGCAATCCAAATCAATGGAATAAAAGGTATTTGGTCTTTTTTACCTTTGATTCAAAAGCCAAATTTGGTTCTTGCAGGAACTTATAATGGATTGGCTATTTTTGAAAAAAAAGATGGCAGATACCGCTTTTTAAGAAAATTGAATGGTTTTGAAGAGTCTTCCCGATTAATCCTTCAAGACGATCTGGGCAATATTTGGATGTCCCACGGTTATAAAGGAATATACAAACTCCAGTTAAACGAAGATCTCACAGGTGTCACTTCCAGGTTTTATGGCAATAAAGATGGCTTACCCACCAACCTCCTGAATTCTGTATTTAAAATCGGTGGTAGAATTGTTTTTACCACAGAATATGGTTTATATGTTTACAATCCTGAAACGGACCAATTTGAAAAAGATTTTTTGATTAACCCCTATTTTGAAAAGGACTTTCTCATTACAAGTTTGGTCGAAGACCCTGTAGGCAACATATTTTATATAGGGGATCGGGAAGTAGGAATTTTAGAAAAGCAAAACAATGGAACCTATCAGAAAAATAATCAGCTCTTTAATAAAATCATTCCGTTTTTAAACGATGACCTTCAAAATGTATCTCTTTTGAGATCTAATGAAGTGATTTTTGCCGCAAACGAAGGATTTATATGGTATAGAAGAGAAAGGAACAAACCCCTCCCTCCCCCGTATCCCGTTTTTATAAGTGCTGTATATCTGACCAAACCAACGGATTCATTATTTTTCCTGGGAAAAAACCTTGACCTGATGGATCAAAAATTTGGTGCAGAAAGCGATGGAAATGGCCTGGTCCTACCCTATCATCAAGGGGATATCCGCTTTGAATATACCAACAGTATTCCCAATAATGAAGGAACAACCCAGTTTAGAGTCTGGCTCGAAGGCTTAGAGGAAGGTTTTGGGGAATGGACACTCAAAAGAGACAGGGCTTTTACGAACCTGAAAGAAGGAAAATACACTTTCCACCTACAGAGCAAAGACATTTATGAACAGGTTGCAGAAGCGAAGGTGTTCACATTTACAGTACTTCCTCCTTGGTACAGGACCAAATTTTCTTATTTGATTTACTTTATGGGGTTGATTTTGACCTTCGTAATTGCCTTTAATAGGATAGACAAACGCTATCAGAAAAAGACCAAAGCAATTACAGCAAAACAAAGCAAGGAACTGGAACAAAAAGCGACAGATTTGGAAAAATCCAAAAAAGAAGTGGAAAAACTTCGTACAGAAAAACTAAAAGCAGAACTACAGGTAAAAGATAAAGAATTGGCCTCTGCAACCATGCATTTGTTAAATAAAAATGGTTTTATAGACCAGACCAAAAATCAACTTGCCGCAATCATCAAGAAAAGTAAAAATCAGGAGGTACAAAACGAATTGCAAAAGGTAATCAACAGTATCAATAAAAATACGGAAAAAGATAATGATTGGGAGCAATTTGAAATTCATTTTGACCAAGTTCATGGAGATTTCATGCAAAGATTTAAAAGAGAATACGGCAATCTTAGTCCTCAGGAGATAAAACTTTCTGCCTACCTGAGAATGAATCTATCCACCAAGGAAATGGCCTACCTTATGAACATCAGCACAAGAGGTGTCGAAATATCTCGATACAGGTTGAGAAAAAAGCTGAACCTGCAAAGAAGTGAAAACCTACAAGAGTTCATTCTTAAATTTTAACAGAAACCCTATAAAGAATTTATGATTGAAAATAATTCTTTTTTGGCCTAAAAAGTTGTATTTTAAGGTATTAACAAATTCCTTATGAAAATCTTTTGGCTTATGTTTCTAGTCACTGTATTCCAAGCTGACCATTATAAATCCTTAAGGAATACAATGGTAGAAACACAACTTGTATCAAGGGGTATCGGAGATAAGGCTGTACTTGATGCCATGCGAAAAGTACCCCGACATCTTTTGGTGCCTGAAAAAATAAAAGATTTTGCCTATGATGACAGGCCCCTTCCTATCGGAGAAGGTCAGACTATCTCGCAGCCTTATATCGTGGCATTTATGACTGAATTGATCAAGCCACATCCTGAAATGAAGGTTTTGGAAATTGGCACTGGTTCTGGATATCAGGCCGCTGTTCTGGCGGAAATCGTAAGGGAGGTTTTTACAATTGAAATATTCGAAGGATTAGGGAAAAGAGCGTCTAGGGATTTGCAGAACTTAGGTTATCAAAATATCCAAGTACGCATCGGTGATGGATATAAGGGCTGGCCCGAAGAAGCACCCTTTGACGCAATTATTGTCACTGCTGCCCCCTCGGAAATTCCTCAACCTCTGATCGAACAGTTAAAAGATGGGGGAAGTATGATTATTCCTGTTGGCCAAGAAGGGAAGATACAACAGTTGATTTTGGGTGAAAAGAAAAACGGTAAATTTAAAACCCGTACTGTTAGCAATGTACAATTTGTTCCTTTTCTTAGAGAGCAGAAGAAAAGTTAAGGTCGAAGTCACCCTCAACATTAATCAAGTTGTTCATTATTTCCTTTCGGTAATCTTACTTTTCTTTTTTCTTAACTTTAAGACTCTCAAATGTGTATTCAAATCAAATGATAAATAAAAAAGTGTACAGCAAACATGGTTTGCTGTACACTTGAAAGCAACTTTAACTTCTGTTTTATTTATTCAACAAAATATTATTGTTCATTATTACTTTTCTCTCTGCAATCCTCAGCTTTTTTGAGTTGAGTTCTTAGAGATACAAGTTTTTCTGTTGCAAAAGCTTTGATTTGAGGATCTTCTGTATCTTTCACAGCTTTTTCATATAAATCAATAGCGTCTTCATGTTGATCTACCATTCTTTTGCTGTAAGTTTGACTAAAATCTTTTCCATTTTTTTCATTAAGTTTTTTATGGAAATCGTTGGAGTCTTCTGTAGCTGAACTTGGAATTGCAATTGATTTGGTCTGAGCCAATGCCTTAAGCTCATTAAGAGATTTAGAATTCTCCTCTACCATCATCTTACCCAAGGCTCTGACATGTTCAGAATTACCTTTTTGTTGGGCTAGATTGCCTAAACTAATGTTTTCATGTTGCATTTCTGCCGCATCCATCAAAAATTGAGCGTCATCATCATTATTGATAACCATAACAGGTCTGTTTTCTAAGTTTGTGTTATTTCCTGTTCTGTAATCTGTTACTTGATTGGACTTATTTTCTTTTTCGGCGACATCCCTTGAATCGTTTGCTTTATTTTCAGAGCAGGAAGTTGCAGTAAAGAATACTCCCCCTACTAACAAGGTGGACAATAGGATTGATTTAAAATTCATTTGATTTTTCATAATATAAATTGGTTTAGTTTTCATTTTACTGACAAGGGATTTTTTTTAATCCCTTGCCTACGGCATTATGGGAATTTTACCAGTGAACTTCTTCACCATGGTTGGTTCTCCAATTTTCTTCTAAGTATTTGGCATCTTCTTCATTTTTAGGGGTTACCGAGATGACCACATTTCCTTCTTTTATTCCTGATTCATATAATTTCGCTCTGGCCTCTGGAATACCTGATCCAACCAAGGCTCCGATAACTCCACCGGCAATGCCACCGGCACCAGCACCCGCCAGGCCTGCGGCAATAGGTCCTGCAATTAAAATCCCAAGCCCAGGAATAACCACACTGGTACCAATGGCAGCGATTACCCCAGTAATGGCCCCAATTGTACCTCCTATGGCAGAACCCTTACCTGCGTGTTCTGCAGCTTTGGTGCCTATCTCGGTCCGGTCTTCATCTGTTTCGTTATAGTCTTTTTCCCTGGTTTCCTTAGACATGATCAAGTTGATCTCATCCTTAGAATAACCTCTTTCGTGGAGCGTATCATAAGCACTCTCTGTGCTTTCACGGTCTCGGAACATACCTGTCAAAACCCTTTTGTCAGCAGTGCTTTCATTTTGCACTTCTTTTCTTTGAGAAGTATCCCTACCAAGGACTTCAGTTTCATTGCGTTTGTTTTCCATTTTTTTTTATTAATTGATTGAGATTTATTTTCTTTTCAGCTGCATTGGCCTAATAAAAAGTAAATGATTACGAAGACAACGATAGTTCCCAAGCACCCACCTCCCATTTTTTTAGCACCATAACCTGCGAGCAGACCTTTGAAAATTCTATTCATCTTTTTTCAGATTATGCTGCTTCTTCAGCTGCTTCAATATTGACTGCATCCATGGCCACATCAGACAATTTCAAGTCTGCCTCTTTTTCCTCTTGGAGAGTGGTTGCTAACAATGCTTCAACCTCTGTTAATTCCATCGTTTCGGCAAATTGACGCAGTGTTCCATAAGAAGCGATTTCGTAATGTTCCACTTTTTGCGCAGCTGAAATAATACCCGCATCACGCATGGAACCTTCTTCACATTCCTCCATAATTTCTGAAGCTTCTTCGATCAATCCTTCCATTGCATCACATTTTTCTGCTTTGGCTTTTAATCCGATCAAAGAGAAAACTTCTTCCAACCTGGTAACATGAATTTTTGTTTCTTCAAGATGTGATGTCAATGCCTCATTCAATTCTTTTGAAGTAGCATATTTGATCATTTTTGGAATTGCTTTTACCAAAGCTTTTTCAGCCCAATAGAGATCTTTCAGTCCATCTCCGAATAATTCCATCAATTGTGAAGATTTCATAGATGCTTTTTTACCTGATTTGAAGTCTTCTACTCCGTTATTTGACTCTGTAGCCGTGTTTTTCTTGTTTTCCATTACTCTTATGGTTTTAGGTTAAATTTTGATTTTTTACTTAGAGAATACATTTACTTTGCAACAGCTGTATTTTTCTCCTTTTTTAATTTTTCATGATCTCCATAGACTGACCAACTCATGCTTCCATTTTTAGGTGCACTTGCTCTTTCTAGCATATCTTTCCTTTCGGAACTCAATTTTTTATTGGTAGATTGAACGGATTTGTCGGTTCGGTCTGTACCAATGGCTTCCTCTTCAAGCAAGCCATTGGTATCCCTTACATGTTGAATTGGATCTTCTATTGTTTGCCATTCTTCTCCCATTAGTGGACTTTTTCCTTCATTCCAAGGTCCTTTGAAATTTTCACCCTTTGACATGTTGAAGTACTTGTTACTGAACTTGGGATCACTTTCCAGAATTCCTGGAGGAAAGTTTGGTTGAATGGTATCCAATGCCGCTTGGAACATTTGATAATGGGCTACTTCCCTTGTCATTAAAAAACGAAGTGTCTCTTTGACATAAACATCATCTGTAAACTTCATCAGGTTTTCATATACCATTTTAGCACTTGTCTCTGCACCAAGATCCAATCTTAGGTCTGCAGTCAAATCTCCCATTCCCATGATATAGCTGGCACTCCAAGGATTCCCCACACTGTCTGTCAGCGTAGGCGTTCCACCACTGACTATGAAAAAATGTGGATTGATCATTGCTTCATGAATGTAATTCTCCTTCGCTACCTGACCGTCCAGCATTTTGGTAAGGTCTGATTCATCAGCAGCATTCTTCAATTCGCCACTGACTCCTGTGAGCAACATCTGAATGGTTGCCCCGACAATTTCAAGGTGACTGAATTCTTCTGTTGCAATGTCCATCAACATATCATACTTGTCCGGATAAGCTTTCCTACAGCCAAAAGCTTGTACGAAATATTGCATTGCTGCTTTCAATTCTCCGTTAGGTCCACCAAACTGTTCAAGTAACAATTTCGCGAAGCGTACATCTGGTTCAGAAACCCTTGCATTAAACTGCAATTCCTTTACATGGTGAAACATATCTATATAGTTTGGTTTAGTTAGTCGTAATGTATTTTATTCACTAAAATTCAGCTTTAAGGAGAATAATTTATGAGATCTCATTCCTTATCGTCTGAATCACCATTCAACTTGGAAAGAATACCTTTTTTCTTGTTAGACATTACTTCCTTTTCTTTGGGATCAGGATTGTCATTTAACTTGGATAAAATACCCTTGCTATTTCTTGTCTTTTTCTTTTGAATTTTTTTCATGGTGAGGAATTTTTGTAAATGAAAAATTTGTATAAGCAAAATTCGGAATTTAAATATTAAAATAATTACACCCTATTTTCAATATATTATAAAATTGACAGGTAAAGAGGCGGTTTGGTGAAATGCAGTTTTAATAGTCAAAAAAATGGTATTATAGGTATCGACTTTCAGATTATCGTCCTACTAAAATGGTAATTTTTAAATTAAAAAATTCTTAATGAAGTCAATACATTCCATTCTGATATGAAATACACTGTTCTTTTTGTTAGCCAGTAAAAGATGGAAAAAAAGATTTAGGGATTGGCATTCAGGGACTAGATTCTGACTAAAATTACTCCTCCAAATGCTGGAAGATCTACTTTTATAGAATGGTCCTTCCCTTCAAATGCCCCTTCAATTTGCACTCCAACAAGGGTAGTGTCTGAAAAATCCTCATCATACCCCTTCCAGCCACTATTGAATTTCACAGCAAGTTCAGAATCAAAAGGAATACCAATTTGATATGCATGATATTCATTGCTTGAGAAGTTAAGAATGACTATTACCGGACGATCACGGAAATCGAAATGGGTCCTGGTAAATGCCAGAACTAGATTATCCTGATTAAAATGAAGGGTTTCAATATCATGTCCGGTCAAACCTACCAGATCTTCATATCTTCCTGAACGCATCCAGATCAAATCTCTGTACAACTGAGAAATTCCATGATTTTGTTTTTGGTTTTGCCAATTCAATGCATTTGAATCTGAAAAAAACCCATGAGTCATAAATTCTTGACCTTGAAAAATCATTGGAATGCCAGCTGAAGTCAAAAGGGTAATGGCACCTAAAGTAGATTTTTTCTTGGCATACTCTCCATCGGCATTACCAGGATCAATTTCTTCTGGAAGCCTGGAAGACCCATTAGCTACTTCATCATGAGATTCTGTAAATATGACTCTTTGAAAAACATCATTGTTAAAGGAAAAAAACAAAGACTCTACAATCAATTGAAGATTACGGTGCTGATCATCCACTTCCAAAAGGACCTTTTTGACATAATCCGCAAAACCCAACCCCCATTGGGCGTGAAATCCTAAGCCGTTCTTTGAAATGGGCGCTGTAACTACAGCATCTACTTTCAGATCTTCTGCAATAAGCAGTTTACCAGGAAACTTAGCTCTTATTTCAGCATTTAAATCCTGTAAAAATGAATACCCCTCTTCCAACATTGTCCGATCATGAGGCTCTTCATAACCCAAAAACCGAATCATTGCGGTTGCATCCAACCTCAAGCCATCACATTGATAAGCATGCAACCACATCAAGGCGTTATCTCTTATGTAGTTCCTGACTTCTTTTCTCCCAAAGTCCGGTCTGTTATCTCCCCAAGGTGTCTTCGCCCTTTCATCATTATAAAAATAGATACCCCCATAGTCATTTTCATTCCAGCCGTCAAACTGCCACAAATCCGTATCAGATGGTCCGAAGTGATTGTACACTACATCCAAGATGACTGCAATTCCCCTGTTATGGGCTTCATAGATGAAATGTTTCAATCCTTCAGGTCCTCCATAGGCAGTTTCGACACTAAAAGGATAAGAAGGATTATATCCCCAGGATTTGTCACCAGGAAACTCCATTACAGGCATGAGTTCGATGGCATTGATACCCAAATCTCTTAAATAATCTAACTTTTCCACTGCTGAATAAAAGGTACCTACTTCACCTTCATTTCTTCCTTCTCTATTGAAAGTTCCAATGTGCAATTCATAAATCACCAATTGGTTAAATGGAGCAATGTCAAAGCCATGGTCCTGCCAATCTTCAAATGGATTATAAACTACTGAATTACCCATACTATGGGTAACTTTTCTGGCATAAGGATCATTTCTAGAAAGCCTTTGCTCTCCATTTATAATAAAAAATTTGTACTGATCACCGGGACTTGCTTCTTTAACATGCACTGCCCAAAAACCTTCCCCCTCAGATTCCATTGGAAATTGCTCTTCTTTCCAGTCACTGAAATCACCCATCACGAATACCTGATCAGCATGAGGAGCCCAGACCCTAAAGGTAACACCCGACTCCCCTATTATAGAGCCCATTCCCTCTTGTTTGCTCATCTGATTAAATTGGTTTTTGATAACAAACTTAAAATATGACCACTAGCATACTCTTGGCAAGATTGAATTACAAAAGCGAAATTTATAAGCATTCCAATTCTATTTTTTTCGTTGGTCATTTTTGCAAAATTAGGAAGTGAAAAATAGATTTATTTACAAGAAATATAACAAAAATTATATAATTAACATATTTTCAAAGAGATTTGAATTTAATTGGGTTTCTTTCCAAAGACCAATCTTACCATCGTTTATCCTTGAACTAAGCTCTTAACTTACAAAGACCAACTAGGGTTCCGGAACATTTTCATGTCATTTTTCAAAAAGTCCAACTAAGTGATCGTTTAGATATTTAACCCTCATTTCCATAAACCCTAAAAAACTCATTTTCTGATTCAACAGTGCCAATTAAGATGATTTCACCGTCTTGGGGGAATTCTGTCTTGGGCTCTGGATTAATCTGCATTTCCTTTTGACAATGAATGGCAATTACTGTGCAGCCTGTATGCTTACGTATGGCTGACTCTTTGATCGTTTTACCAACTAAAGACTCTGGGACTTTTACCCGAATCAAGTCCAAACCCTCTGCCACCATAAGGATATCATTTCTTCTTAGAAGATTGAGAATGGCATTAGCGCCCATTGAGGCATAGGAAAGGACAAAGTCAGCTCCTGCACGGTGGATAGAACCTAAATTTCTTTCTAAAGTTGTCCTTGTTATTATTTGAATATCAGGCCTTAAAGACCTGCAATAAATAGTCAGATAAACATTTATATCGTCATCATGAGTAGTGATCACTACACAGGGGGATTCATCAATCCCTGCCTCTTTTAAGACTTCAAGTTCCGCGGCATCACCCAAAATAGTCTTAGCAGACTGCTTAATTCGTGAGGGGTCCTTTTCCACAATCCTGTAATCAATATTCCTGGACGCCAATGCCCTTCCTGTAGCCCTACCTACCCTGCCACCACCTAGTATTACCACCGGAGCCGTATTTTCACAAAAAACCTGATACGTTTTATTATATTGGTCAATTTGTCTTGGAGAACCTGCAAGCAAGATCACAGAATTTTGGGTTAGAACTACATCACGGTCAGCGGCCTTGAACTTCCCTCTTTCCCAAACTCCTACTATATTGACTCCGATTTCCTTTCTCAACCGGGTATCTTTGATGGTTTTTCCTACCATAGGCGTTCCTGATACCATAGTTTCAGCTATGATCAACTCTCCAAACCTACCTACCAAGTGGGTATTGGAATCACCACCATTTGCCCTTCTGGAAAGGAATAATCCCATTTTTTCTCCCAACTGTAAGACATGATTACATCCGGCGAGCTTTAAAATATCAATCGAAGCATCAGAGTTACAAGTAGCGATTATCGGGACGTCCTTGTCCAATCCACGGACTGTGAAGGCTACATTGGTATTAAGTACATCTGACTCTGTGGTTGCTACCAATGCGGCATTTTCTATGCGGGCACGGATATAAGTTTCTGGATCACCTAAATCCCCTAACATGATCTGAACTCCCTGTTGATGAAGCTCCAGCCCTTCTGCCAAAGTTGATACAATTACAACATAGGGATAATGGTGCCTATTCAGCTTTTTTATAAGTGCTTCAGAAACAGCACCATATCGCGTTAAAATCACATGCCCTTCCATTTCTTCAGGAAGTTTCCTAGGTACTTTGGCCTGATCCTGGGCTTTCATCCAAGGAGAATAAAAGAAATTAATAAATGTAAAGGGAAAAAGAATCAATAAGAAGAGCATCCCCGTCAATAGCACAATGACAGAGAAAAAGCGTCCAATATCTGAATCGAAAGTAATATCCCCAAATCCTAAGGTAGACATTACTGTCAAAGTCCAATAAATACCGGTGATAAAAGAAAATTCACGCCCTTCACCTAGCATTAACAAGTGGAAAACACCAGAAAAAACACCCACAAGAATTATGAGTATCAAAAGAAACCTGATCAAGGTGATGAAATTTCTCCGATCGGGTTTGTTTTGAAGAAAAAGCATTACTTGGGTAGTGAGTAGTTTCATATAGACAATTGACAGAAAGCCTTAATCAAATGAACATCACGAAATTAAACGATTTTTAATTGGGTACAAAAAAACCACAACTGATATGCTGTGGTTTTGAAAGGGTCAATAGTTGTAATTAACCCGGCATACTTGGCCTGACTTCAATCTTGCTTGGTAAAGTCCTAGGATGCATCTGCATCAGGTCCACAACCATTTGCCCCAAATCCTCAATTTGAATCTTCCATGCGTCTTTTTCATTGGGGGTATGATCATTGAAGTAAGTGGCAACCGATCCAGGCATGATGGTCGTAGATCGGATGCCATATTTTCTGAGATCCAACATGGCTGCCTGTGTAAATCCGGTTACTCCAAATTTGCTTGCATTGTATGCTGAGCCATTAGCAAAGAAATTGGTGCCTGCCAAGCTGGAAATAGAAATAAACAATCCCTTTGAAGCCTTCAGGGCCTCAATAGATGCCTTGATACTGTAAAATACCCCAGTAAGATTGGTATCTATGGTTTCGTGCCACTGTGCCAAAGTCAAATCCTCAATTGAAGCAAAATGGCCAATCCCTGCGTTGGCCACTAGCAAATCCAACTTGCCCCATGCATTGATGACCGCGCCTACTGCTGCTTCTTGGGAAGAGAAATCCCTCACATCAGCTTCAATGGCCAAGGCTTTACCTTTACCTAATTTATTGAGCTCATCAGCTGCTTTCTGTGCCGCAGCCAAAGAACGACTTGTGATGGCCACGTGCATGCCCTCGCTGATCAAAGCTGCCGCAATTCCGTATCCTATTCCCTTAGATCCGCCCGTGATAAGGGCTATTTTATTTTCCATGGATTGTCTCATAAAATTAGTGTTGGTTATTTTTATATGATAACCATTGAAAACTGCTGGCAGTTCAGAAATGAGGCTACCTTCTACTTAGCAACAAGGTCCAATAATCGGAATATTTGAATGTTTAGTTTTTTCAATGGGATATTCCAACTTACATATTGTGTACAAACTGCAACAACAACCCACATATATAAGCCCCATAGGTACCTGCAGCATAACCCAGGACAGCCATCAGTACCCCAACTGGCGCCAAGGAGGGATTGAAAGCTGAAGCCACTATAGGAGCAGATGCAGCTCCCCCTACATTGGCCTGCGAACCCACTGCTACAAAGAAAAAAGGAGCCTTGATCAGATAAGCCACTACAAGCATGATCAAAATATGAAAAAACATCCAGAAAATACCAATCAAAAAATAAACCGGATTATCTAAAATAGCCATCAAATCCATCTGCATACCAATGGTAGCTACCAATACATACAATAAAACAGAACCCAATCTGGAGGCCCCTGCTCCTTCTAAATCTCTTGCCTTGGTAAATGAAAGCATTAACCCCCCAGTTGTAGCTACTACAACTATCCAAAAGAAAGTGGAATCCAGAGAATACTGTTTCAATCCGGGGTAATTTTCACCTATAAAGGGAGCTAAAATATCTGCAACCAAATGGGCAAAACCTGTCACTGCAAATCCCACACCCAAAATTTTCATGGTATCTGACATACTTGGGACTTTTAAAATACCTGCCCGGTACTTTTCAACTTTTTCCTGTAATTCATGGATCGCTGAACTGTCTGCTTTAAATATCTGATCAATCCGTCCCGGTTTGGCTGCCCAGTACAACAAAACAGCCATCCAAACATTGGCGACCAAAACATCTACAGCAATCATCTGGGAAAACAAAATAGGACTGGCCCCAAAAACTTCCAGCATGGCAGTCTGATTGGCTCCTCCACCGATCCAACTCCCTGCTATGGTTGCCAATCCTCTCCAAATTTCATCAGGCCCCACTCCTCCTAAAATGGAAGGATAAATGGCAGATATAGCCATCAATGCAAGCGGGCCGCCAATTATGATACCTAAGGAACCTGCAAAAAACATAATCAATGCCTTTGGACCCAATTTCAATATCCCCTTAAAATCAATACTCAGTGTCAACAACACCAAGGATGCGGGCAATAGATACCGGGAGGCTACTTTATACAAACCGGAAACTTCCCCAGATATAATCCCTGCTGAATTCAACACTGCTGGAATAAAATAACAAAGAAGAATGGATGGGACTACTCGGTAAAATTTTCTCCAAAAAGCCCCAGTACTGGCTGATGTAGCAAATACCAAAGCCAACACAGCCATCAATAATCCGAAAACAACAGCATCATTGGTAATGAGCGGAGCACTATCTTGCATGGAGAATTTATTTTTTTCACAACATAGCACAAAGGCTTAAAAAATCAAAAATCCATTTGCTCCCACAAAAAAGTAAACTCCCCCAACATCATCGCAGTCGCCCCCCATACCATCTCCGATTCAATGTCAAAATACGGAGCACTCAGGCTGTGCCCTCCACTTCCTTTAAATGTACCCATTTTCCTTACAGATTTATCCAAAATCGTATTGAAGGGACAACTGATTACCCTTAAAACCTCTTCTGGATCGGGTTTGAACACTGGCTTTTTTAATATAAAACCAATATATGGCGAAACCATGAAATTACTCGGCGGAATATAAAGATCAGAAAGTTTTCCAATCAATTCTATCTTTGTAGCCTCAACCCCTATCTCCTCCTCTGTTTCCCTCAATGCTGTTTGGGATAAGTCTTTATCCGAGGCTTCCATTTTTCCACCTGGAAAGGCTATCTGCCCGCTGTGTACTCCTGGATAAGTTGGCCTTTTGATAAAGGGAACAAAAGCTTGCCTTTCCTTATCTGGATAAAACAACATCAAAACGGCTCCTTTTCTGTAGTCAGGGCGGATATCTTTGATAAAACGTTCTTCATCTACAGGCATCGGTGCCATAGTGATTTGCCCTGGCCTTCCGGGAAGCGGTTTTTTTAGGGCTTTTTCTAGATTTTGGATCAATTTTTCAAATTCCATCAGAAGTCAATGTTGCTCAGTTTCCTTTTTAAATACCCATGCCGGTCAAAATTTGTTGTGTAAAAAGGATGTTTAAAAATCGTATAACTTTGATTTTCAATATCAATTAACCAAATTTTTGGAGTAAAACCCTGCTCCTCTTCAAAATATCCAGCAACCAAAAGTAGCTGAGCGTTTACCCAAATGGCTTCATCAAATCCTCCAGATGGTCCTACAAACAACAACCTTTCTCTAAGTCCATTCTCTTTGAAAAATATGACCTCTGAGTCCGGTTGGAATCCGGTCCTACCTTGAGCCGGAACGAAAACCTTGTAACTGTAAATGTCCACCTGACCTATTCCATCTGGATGAGGCAGTAAATATGGGAAAAATGGACTCTCTCTCCCTATTGGGTTTTCTTCAGGCCATTCCAACTCCTCATATCCCTCTTTTCTCTCTACAACAAAAGACTCAGACCTGAAAGCAGGTTCCATTTCCTTCCAATATGCCACCCATTCCGGAATTCTTTGGATGTTGGTCTCCAACAACATGCTCATTTCGTTAAATTTATCCAACTCACCATCCCAAACGTCTTCTTCAGATTTTCTTTCTGAAGTACAGGCAAGGAAAATAAGTTGAAACAAAATGAAAGAAACTATTCGAATAGGTTTGCCCATATTTGATAAGAAAAAGAACACGAATCAAATATATAATAATGAAAAAACAAAAAAGGCCGAAACAATGTTTCAGCCTTTTTCATCTCTCAAACCTATTAAACCTATTGTAGATATTCAATGATTGAATAACTTGTGGGAAAGTTAAAAAATGTTTTAATACTGTGCAAGCAATCGATTGCGAAAATTTTATTTTGTTGAAAATGATATCATTTTCTTCCCCTAAAACCAGCCAATGCTAAGGTTTTCAGCTGTATAAGAAGATGCGAATAAAAACTTTTGAAGAAAAAAAATTATCAAAAAATTAAGAAGAATAAATTGGCCTCAGTACACAATCCTTTATCTTGATTTTTAAAAGAAAAAAGAAGGTGAATCAGGATCATATCCATAAAACCACAACACTTCTCATTGATGGATTTGAAAATTATATCCTACATTTCAATGAACTGACCTCTCATGCCCCTGAGCATTTCAAAAAAAGAGATTGGGCTTCCATGAAAGAGACCCATAGAAAAAGATTGGTCTTGTACAAAGACCAGGTATTTGCCACTAGGGCAAAACTTATTGATCTCTTGGGGGAGAAATATGCAAGCTTAGACCTATGGAATGCAAGCAAAGCCAATTATTCACTTTCTATCCAAAAAAGAAAAGACAAAGAACTTGCAGAAACTTTTTTCAATTCGGTTGTTCGCAAAACATTTCCATTAAAAGGAATTAAGGAAAAAATCATGTTTGTGCATGAAGGTTACAATGCCTGTGAAATTCATCCAGAGGAAAAGTTATATTTTTCTTATCCGGCACATTGGGGGTTGCAGAAAATCATCAGAACTATTGTCTCTGATTTTGATTTTGATGTTCCTTACATGGATAAAGAGGCAGACATCCAATTTTTAGTCAAAGCCATCAGGGAAGTCGTCCTGACACGTTATGAAGCAACCGAAAACACCACTACACAGGTCCTCAAATCGGTTTTTTACCGAAACAAAGCCGCCTATCTTATTGGCAGGACATATATCGGTGGCAAATGGATGCCTTTTATCGTCCCACTTCTGCATGGTCCTAAAGGCATTTTCATTGATACTTTGATATTCGATCCCAAGATCATGGCCCATCTTTTCAGCTTTACCCGCTCTTATTTTATGGTAAATGTGGAAATTCCTTCTCAGATGGTTTCCTTCCTGAATTCAGTGATCACCCACAAGCAAATCCATGAACTTTACAATGCCATTGGCTTTAATAAACATGGAAAGACTGAATTCTACAGGGACTTTTTGAACCACTTAAAGCAAAGCCAAGATCAATTCATTGTTGCGCAAGGTATAAAAGGAATGGTAATGACGGTTTTTACGCTCCCCTCCTACAATATCGTATTCAAAATGATTAAAGATTATTTTGAACCTCCAAAAAACATGACCAGACAAGAAGTTAAGAATAAGTACAAAATGGTCGGATTGCACGATCGGGTGGGACGAATGGCTGACACCCATGAGTTTGAAGGTTTTCACCTCCCTGTAGACCGCATAGATGCCAATTTGATGAACGAGTTAAGGAACACGGTCAACTCCCATCTTGAATTCAGGGAAAGGGACTTGATTATAAAACATGTTTATACAGAAAGAAGAATGGTTCCTTTGAATCTTTACCTCGATACTTGTACTTTGGAAGAAGCCAAACAGGCGGTTGAAGAATATGGAGATGCCATTATCCAACTGGCAAAGGCCAATATTTTTCCTGGGGATATGATGACCAAAAACTTCGGTGTTACCCGTCAAAAACGGGTGGTTTTTTATGATTATGATGAAATAGAATTTCTGACTGATATGAATTTCAGGTGGAAGCCCAAACCGGAGAGTTACGAACAGATCTATGCAGCAGAGCCTTGGTACGAAATCAAAGCCAATGACGTATTTCCTGAGGATTTCAAACGCTTCATGATCGGAAGAATTGACATCAAAGATCACTTCTACCAGTACCACGAAAAATTATTTAATCCTGATTATTGGATCAGCATTCAAAACAGGATCAAAGCAGGAGAATGGATCCATGCACTTCCATATCCCAATCATATCCGGTTTAGGCCAGAAGAAGAGGTATAAAGCTTGGATATGCTATCCGTTTTATAAACTATAAATTTCCACGATTAATCTCATCTACCGCATAATTTGCAGCTCTTGCAGTAATGGCCATATAGGTCAGGGAAGGATTTTGTGTCGCTGTGGAAGTCATACATGCTCCATCTGTAACGAAGACATTTTTACAATGGTGAAGCTGGTTCCATTTGTTAAGTAAGGATGTTTTGGGATCATGTCCCATCCTAACACCTCCCATTTCATGAATGTCAGAACCTGGAGGAGAACCGGAATCCTGGGCATTGATAGCAGTAAATCTTGCCTTTTCAAACATCTCGGTCATCTGCTCCATATAATCTTTGACCATTTTGTCATCATTATCTGTCCAGTCACAGGAAAGCACCAACTGGGGAATGCCGTATTTGTCTTTCAGGGTTTCATGCAGTCTGACATGATTACTTTCTATGGGAATAACCTCACCCTGCATCCATCCCGATACCCACCAATGTCCCAAGGTCCTTTCAAAAAGATTCCGCTTGAGCTCTTCGCCAATACCTGTTCTTGAAAATTGCACTGCCCTGGCTGATGATCCGAAACCAACAGCATAACCCCGTAAAAAGTCTGTTTCCTGTTTGTACAGATTTCTAAATCTGGGAATATAGCTATGACTGGGATTTTTACCTGAGCTCATTTTATCTTGGAAATGATCAGTTCTTCCTGAAATTTTCCCCCTGTAATTGTGCCAAGAAATGTATTTTCCCAATAAACCATTGTCATTGCCAAGGCCATTGGGGAATCGAGAGGAAATGGAGTTCAATAAAATCAGATTCGAATTCAGTGCGGATGCATTGACAAAAATGATGCGGGCATAATACGAATAAGTATTCCCGTCATTGGAATCGATGATTTTCACACCCACTGCCCTTCCTTTTTCCTCGTCATAAATGATAGAGTGGACCACTGAATGCGGTCTTAATGCCATGTTGCCTGTCCGATCCGCCCAAGGAAGCGTCGAGGCATTGGCACTGAAATAGCCTCCAAAAGGACAACCTCTGTTACAAAGGTTTCTGTTTTGACACTTGGCCCTTCCTTGCTGCAGATGAATTTCCTTTGGTTCGGTCACATGCGCACACCTTCCATGGATCAGATGTCTATCATGATAATTTTCGGAAATTACTTTTTGGAAGTGCCGCTCTACACAACTCAGGTCAAAAGGCTTCAAGAACTCTCCATCAGGCAATTGCGGTAATCCATCATAGTTACCAGAAATCCCCGAAAATTTCTCAACATGACTGTACCAAGGTGCCAAATCTTTGTAACGGATGGGCCAGTCTACCGCATAGCCATCTCTTGCAGGTCCTTCAAAGTCTAGATCAGACCACCTCTGTGTCTGTCTGGCCCAAAGGAGAGATTTCCCCCCCACTTGATATCCCCTTGTCCATTGAAAAGGCTTTTCCTGAACAGTTTCCTGTTCTCCTTCCTTCATCCAAAAATG
>NZ_SLAP01000236.1 GCF_007126775.1 Cecembia sp.
AAAATGCAGTTGAAAAAGCGGTGAGTGAAACAGAAAGTGCTGTATTTCCTTTGGCTAAATGGGTCATGAAGTTGGAAATATTGCCCCCCGGGCAAGCGGCTACTAAAAACATACCCAAAGCCACGGAAGGGGGGGCTTGGATAAATGTAATCAAAAGCAGGGTCAATGCAGGTAAAACGATAAACTGTGAGAAGAGGCCTGCAATAAATGATTTGGGATACTTTGCTACATAGTGAAAGTCCTTGATTTTAAGATCTAATGCCACACCAAACATGATGATGGCCAAAGAAATATTGAGCAACAACAATGCCTCTTGGTTGAAATTGAGTTTGCTGGCGTCCAGTGCTTCCTGCATATTTTTAAAGAAAGTGGGAAGGAAGGTAATGAGTACCTCTTAAAAAGACAAATTTTATAAAAATGAGGTGTCCGCTGAAGCTTCTTTTGTCATTTTGTCTGCAACCTCCTTGCCCAGATAATTGTCTATCAGATAATGTCCCAGATAAAGTACTGGAGTCAATAGAACGGCAACAGAAAATTTATAGATGTAATTGATGATTCCTACAGAAGCCACCTGCGCCCAAGACCAATTTCCGAATATATAGAATGCAATACCAAGTACAACAAATGAGTCTATGAACTGAGACACCAAGGTGGATCCTGTGGCCCTCAACCAGATCATTTTGGGTCCTGTAATTTTTCTGAGTTTTTGGAATACAAACACATCAATCAACTGCCCAAGAAGGAAGGCCACTAAAGAACCAATGATAATTCCCAATCCCTGTCTGAAAATTACATTGAAGGCATAGTCTATATTGAAAGGGTTACCTTCCGGGTCCGGCGTATTTACATCCAACCAAAAAGGTGCGGGAGGCAGTTGTGTTACTCCGACAATTACAAAGAAAATATATGCGATAAAAAAAGCGGTAACGAAACTGATTTTTCTAACTCCTTTTTTTCCATAATATTCATTGATGATATCGGTGGTCACAAAAACCACAGGCCAAATTACGGCGCCGGCGGTAAGGTTAAAGTCCAATACATAATCTCCAAAAATGGTCCAGCCTGCCGGCTGCCAGCCTAAGGCCAACTCCCCGGAAAAAATCTTCACTCCAATGATCTCAGCAAGGATGGCGTTGGTAAGAAAGATACCACTGAGAATGATAAAAAGGTTGGTCTTTTTGTACTGAAATTCCTGCTCCTGTATCGTTTTTTCCATGTAAAAGCATTTAGAAGAAAAACCTTATTCGATCTTATAAGTAATACCTTCTTCACTCAAATAGCTTGCTTGAAATTCTGCCCTTGCTTCTTCTAGTAAAGGAGCAAGATCTATGTACCTACTGGAAAAGTGCCCCAACAACAACTTACCGACATTGGCCATTTTTGCGATGATGGCCGCCTGGGCCGCAGTACTGTGAAGGGTTTCTGCAGCCCTTTCCTCTTCATCAGTCCCAAAGGTTGCTTCATGGTAAAGGAGATTTACTCCTTGAATATGGGGAATCAACTCCAGGTCAAAGGCCGTATCTGAGCAATAGGCATAAGCCCTGGGGACTTTGGGCGGATGCGTGAAGTCCTTTACTGCAAAACGCACCGCACCTTCCTCGTCCAATACATCTTTACCTCTTCTTAAAGAATTGATGGCTTCGATGGGAAGTTTGTTTTGCTGAAGTTTTTCCTTTATCAAATTCAGTAATCTTGGCTTTTCCTGAACCAGAAAACCCGTACAGGGCAATCTATGTTTAAGAGGAATGCTAAAAACCCTGAAATTTTTTTCTTCCAGAATCAGTTGTTTGCCTGCTGTATCTGTGGCAACAAACCTCAAGGGGAAATTAAGTCGGGTATTGGAATGCTTAAGCTGTACAGTTATGATTTCATCCAATCCATTTGGGCCAAAGATAGTCAGAAGGGTTTTCCTTTTGTTCAGGTGAAAACTGGAAATCAGACCCATCAAACCAAAATAATGGTCTCCATGAAGGTGGGAAATGAAAATAAAATCGATTTTTGAAAACTTCAGTTTGAATTTTCTCAATTGTATTTGTGCACCCTCACCACAGTCTATTAACAAAGCAGTATTGCCAATATTAACCAACTGTGAGGTTTGGTTTCTCCCATGCGCGGGTATGGCGGAGTTGGCTCCTAGAACGGTAACTTGAAATTCCAAACTATGCCTTAATCTTCTTCCTCTTCTTCTGCTTTTCCTTCAATTTCATGGATAAAGATGGCTTCTGCTGCTTCTTCCAAGGTATCCACTATATTGAATACTTTGTCCAACATGGAAATCTTCACCAATTTCATAACATGTTCCTGTGGTGCCGCAATGATAAAAATCCCTCCATTTCTACTGAATTCCCTGTTGCCCACTAAAAGCGCGCTGAGTCCTGATGAATCTGCGTACTTCACATGGCTCATATCAATGATCAGGTTGTGGTAGCCCTCTGCATTTACGGTCAGTAATTCGGATTTTAGCTTTGGAGAAAGTGCGGAATCTAATTTTTCCTCCATTGGAGTAAATACTACGTATTGCTCTTTTTTGTCTACTGTATATTTCATAGGTGTTATTTGCTTATATATGATTTAAAATTGCAGTTTCTATATCCTTTTCTAAATTTTCCGTATTTGTTTTTCTAAAGTTTTCTCCGGTAATTTTCTCGAATAATTCTATGTAACGCTCAGATATTTCTTTCACAAACTCATCCGGCATATCCGGAATATTTTGGTTTTCTTTCCCTTGAAATCCATTTTGGATAAGCCACTGCCTCACAAATTCCTTTGATAACTGTTTTTGAGGTAGGCCTACTTCCTGCAGGGTATCATACCCATCGGCATAAAAATACCTCGATGAGTCTGGCGTATGGATTTCATCAATAAGAAGAATCTGATCTTCGAATTTACCAAATTCGTATTTGGTATCAACTAAAATCAATCCTTTTTCCCTTGCCATTTGACTTCCTCTTTCAAAAAGCGCGTGGGTGTATTTTTCCAAGACATCATAATCTGCCGCACTGACAATACCTTGAGCAAGGATTTCTTCTTTTGAGATATCCTCATCATGCCCCTCTGCTGCTTTGGTAGTGGGGGTAATTATCGCATGGGGAAGTTTGTCATTTTCCTTTAATCCTTCAGGAAGGTTGATACCACAAAGCACACGATGGCCTGCTTTGTATACCCTGGCAGCATGTCCGGCCAAATAGCCTCTTATAACCATTTCAACTTTGAAAGGTTCGCATTTTTTGCCTATGGTTACTTGTGGATGGGGTACTGCGGTAACCCAATTTGGGACCAAGTCGGAGGTAGCTTTTAAGAACTTGGCAGCGATCTGATTGAGCACCTGTCCCTTATGGGGGATCGCTCTGGGCAATACCACGTCAAAAGCAGAAATTCTGTCAGATGCAACGACCGCCAGTTGCTCCTCAAATATGTACACATCCCTGACTTTTCCTTTATAAAAGCCTTGCTGACCTGGGAATTCGAATTTTGTCTCTTTAATTGCAGTACCCATAAAACTTTTTACTCAAACAAAAATAGAAAAACCACTTTGTTTTGGTTGCTTATTTTTACTAAAAGTTCATAAAAACTTTATTTGTTTTCCTTTATCGATACTGGTTTACCTTCAAGGTATTTTCTTTGAGCGCGCAGCTCGCCATTTTCATCATAAATCATTTGCTCTCCATGCAATCTACCATTTCTGTATGGTCTGCTTTCTCTCAGCTGCCCTGAGGGATAAAAGAATTTGGCAATCCCTTCTTCCCGGCCATTTCTGAAATGAACCTCTCTTTCCATTTTACCCCCTTCATGATAAGCCATTATCCTCTCCAAGTTTCCGGCTTTGTTATAACTGGCTTTTTCCTTTACTCCACCACTTGGATAATAGGAAACGACTTCACCTTGGGGCAGGCCGTTTTTATATTCTGCAGACTCTGCCAATTTTCCACTCTCAAAATAGCTTTTGAAAGTGCCGACCGGGTTGCCATTTTTGTATTTTCCTTTTCTGGCTACCTGGCCATTAGGAAAATAGGAAATGGTCTCCCCATGTTGATAACCATTCTTATACTGAAAACGAGATTTCAAACTACCATCCTCAAAAAAGGTTTCCTGAACTCCATGCATAACCCCCATTTTGAATTCTGTTTGGGATACAAGGTTTCCTTTTGCATCAAATACCTCTTTCAGACCATGGGTAATGCCATCCTGATAATTTGTCTTTTCCAGGATATTGCCTTCCGTATCATAGATTATGGCCAGTCCCTGAGGCTTGTTGTTACTGAAATTGGTTTTTTGTTTTAGCTCCCCATTTTCATGATAGGTAAGCACTTCACCTTCCAATTGATTGGCTATGAAGTTTGCCCTTTGAGAAACGCTTCCATTTTGAAAAAAGCTCACAGTAGGGCCTTCTCTGAGGTTGTTGACATAATTGACTTTCCTCAATGTATCTTCAGAATTTGGAAAAAAATCGACAAATAAACCTTCTTTTTTACCAGCGGTCATTTGGCCTGAAACGGCAAGACTACCGTCTTCGTAGTAAAGACGGTAGTCTCCTTGCGGCACCCCTTCCCGGACTTGATAGGATTCCCTAACGATTAGATTTTCTTCATCATAATAGGTCTTGACCCAGTCCTGTGCATATAGACCAGATAAGAGACTGGAAAAAACAATGCTGAAAAATAATCTGAACATAAGAGGGTATTGGCTTATTTTAAATTTTTTCTATAACAATAGCAGAAGCACCTCCACCTCCATTACATATTCCAGCAACACCATATCTTCCGTTTTTTTGGTGAAGTACAGAGGTTAGGGTGGTAATGATTCTGGCACCTGAGGCGCCAAGTGGATGCCCGAGTGAAACCGCACCTCCATATACGTTCAACTTGTCATTATCCAGGTTGAGTTGACGTTGATTGGCTATGGCCACCGCTGCGAATGCTTCATTGATTTCATAATAATCCACATCATTTTCCGCAAGTCCCGCATTTTTAATAGCCTTTGGAATGGCCAAAGCAGGGGCAGTGGTAAACCACAATGGATCTTGCGCCGCATCGGCAAAGCCTTTGATTTTGGCAATGGGCTTCAAACCCAATTCCTGGACTTTCTCCTTACTAGCCAATACCAACGCGGAGGCTCCGTCATTCATGGTAGAGGCATTTGCAGCTGTTACCGTTCCGTCCTTTTCGAAAACCGGCCTCAGGCTTGGGATTTTTTCAAAAACTACATTTTTGAATTCCTCATCTTCCTCAATGCGAATTACTTCTCCTTTTCTGCCTTTCATTTCAACAGGTATGACTTCATTCTTGAAAGCACCAGATTTCCATGCAAAGGCGGACCTGTTGTAGGATTGTATGGCATATTTGTCCTGATCTTCCCTGCTAATGTCCATTTCCTTGGCTGTATTGTCTGCACAATTTCCCATAGGGAACTTGTAGTAAGCTTCAAAAAGCCCATCTTTTACAAGCCCATCCACCATTTCAGCATTGCCATATTTGTATCCAAAACGTGCTTTTGGAATATAATAGGGTACATTGGACATGCTTTCCATTCCACCGGCCACTACAAGGTCATTTTGTCCAGTCATGATGGATTGCGCAGCAAACATAACAGCCTTCATTCCTGATGAACAGACTTTATTGATAGTGGTACAGGGTACATTATAGCCTATACCCGCTCCTATAGAAGCCTGCCTTGCAGGAGCCTGGCCAAGATTAGCAGAAATGACATTTCCCATCATCACTTCTTCTACTTCTTTTGGATCTACTCCCGCTTTTTCGAGGGCACCTTTGATGGCAAAACTGCCCAATTCTACTGCTGTTAGCCCAGAAAGTTTACCTCCAAAACTTCCTAAAGGTGTCCTTACAGCAGAGATGATATACACTTCTTTCATTTGGGTTTATAATTTAATTTATGAATTGAATTGTTATATTAAAATCAATTATTTGCAAGGAATTGTAGTGTAAAAATTACCATTTACAATCCCCATTCCGCACACCGTTTTCAGAGCTAGCTCCCATTTTCATTAAATTTTTACCATTCAGGTAGGCCACGTTCAGGTCTTTTGGTGGGTGTTTTTCTGTTTTGTTGAATATACCGAAGTTCAGCAGCATTCATGGCTTCAAGAATTTGGGCCGCCTGCTCGGGTGTCAGGTTCATTTCCTCTAATTTTTCCTTCATGCGGTCCATGGCTTTCTCCCTTTCACTCAGGTCAGATTCAAGGTCTGAAGGCTCTTCTGAAGGTTCTTCCTGTTGGGATTTTTCTCCAGACTTGTCATCTTTCTTTTCTGATTCTGAGGCCTCATCTTCATCTGTCTTTTCATCCCCTTCTCCATCTTTTTGCTCTTGACTTTCCTTCTGCTGGTCCTGATCTTGTTCTTGATCCTGTTCCTGGTCTTGCTGATCCTGATCTTCTCCCTGGTCATCCTGCTCTTGTTGGCTGTCTGGGTTTTCTTCCAGCCACCTGCTCAAAAGTTCAAAATTGTATCGGGCCTGCTCATTTGTAGGATCTTTGATAAGAGAAAACTTAAAGGCAGATAGGGCTTCCTGGAATTGGTTTTGCTGGGCCAATAAAATGCCGTTTTGATTGGCCGCGAAAGAAGCGATCAATTTATCGGATGAACCTTGAAGGCTTTGGTAAGTGCGCTGAGCTTCTTCCAACTGACCGTTATAATGATAACTTAATGCCAGGTTAAAGTTGGAGGAGGCTGTGCTGATTCCAAATTCAGAGGAAAGCAACAAATGATTTTCTACAGATTTCTCATAATCTGTCTCTGCATAACTCCTGGCCGCTTCCTTGATGGCCCTGTTTTTTTTACCTATATCCATCCAATCGGAAGGAATTAACAGTAAAATGGAAAATATAAATCTAAATACCATCATCAAATCTATAGACGCAATTACAATTTAATTGTTTTTAAGGGAAGAATCATGTCTACTACCGCCAAAACCAGAGCAATTAATAAAAAATAAAAATATTTATTGGCTGAGGCTTCAATCATGCGGGAACCAGTGACAGTACCTTCCACCCTTTCAATGGCCAGGATGAGGTCCTGAATTTCCTGTACTTCATCAGAAAGCTCAAAATACTGACCATCCGTTTGTGCTGCGATAAGTTTCATATTGCCGGGTTCTAAGCGGGAAACAGCAGGTTGGTTGGTTCTAGGGTCAATGATTAATCCGTTTCCTCTTGGAATTGTGCTTCCCTGTGCTGTGCCTACACCCAAAGAAAATACCCTGATCCCCGCTTCCTGAAGTTTAGAGGTAAGGTCTCTGAAATTTTCTGCAAAATCCTCCCCATCGGAAATCAGGATAAGTGACCTTGATTTTACTTCATTGCTCTCTTCTGCTTCAAATTTGCTCAGGGCCATGGCCAAAGGAGCACTGATATCGGTACCCTGACTTGGTACTAAACCTGTATTTAGGCCATCCAAGTGCAATTGTAAAACATTCTGGTCAAATGTTAGGGGACATTGAATAAAAGCTTCTGAACTGAAAATGATCAGTCCTATGCGATCTCCGGCAAATCTTTTTACCAAGTTTTTTAACTCAAATTTAATTCTTTGCAACCTGGTCGGGCCTATGTCTGTAGCATTCATAGACTGGGACAAGTCTATTGCTATGAAAATATCCCGGCCTTCTTCCTTGATCTCTTTCATAGAAGTTCCTATTGAAGGCCCTGCCAATGCAATGAGGAACAAAATAAAATATGAAAATCTTAACAATAGCTTTATAACAAGCCGGTAAGACTTCACGTTTAGTTTTTTGTTGATCAAGTAAAACCTGTACATATACCCTGTGTAAAGTAATATAAACAGGATCGACAGCCAGAGGATAAGATTAAAATCAGGATATGCCCAAATCATGGCCTGAAATTAGGAAATAATGATGAAAAGAAAAGGTTTGGGAAAATAATGCGTTAATTTTCAACTTTAAAACTGCACTTGGTGTTAGTTCTTCAAAACGTTATGATTTAAATGAAGGTTTTACCTGTATATTTTTCTTTTTTGTTAATTTTCCTTAATGCATCAATTAAAGCTCAAGACCAGTCTTTAATTCGCGGGAAAGTTGTAGAAATTCAAACCGAAGAGGCTTTGCCCGGAGCCAATGTTTATTGGGAAGGCAATCCCCAGCAAGGCGTAGTAACAGATATAGACGGTAGCTTCACCATCAATGCGCCTGTCTTACCTGCCAAACTGGTAATCAGTTTTATAGGATTTGAAATGTCTGTTCGATCTATATCACCGAAGGATAAAGATAAAATTCTTTCCTTTTACCTCAAGCCGGAGGATTTTTCGCTAGAAGAGGTGGTAATAAGTGGCCGTGCTTCAGATCAGAATATAAAGAGTCTGGAAATGGGGAAATCGGTGATTCCCATTGAAACCATCAGAAATATCCCCGCATTATTTGGAGAGGTAGATTTGTTAAGAAGCCTTCAATTACTTCCAGGAGTTCAGACAGCAGGAGAGGGAACTACCGGCCTTTTTGTACGTGGGGGATCTGCTGATCAAAATCTTGTTCAGATTGATGGAGCACCCATATATAATCCTTCCCACTTTTTTGGATTTTTTTCCGTATTCAATCCGGATGCTTTAGATGGGGTAGAATTTTATAAGGGCAATATTCCTGCAAATTTGGGTGGACGTATATCTTCGGTCATTGACGTATCCTTAAAAGAAGGCAATTACCAAAAGGTGAAAGGAGAAGGAGGTATCGGTACCATCAGTTCCCGGTTGACCATGGACGGCCCTTTATTTTCTGATCGTTCTTCTTTTTCCATATCTGCAAGAAGAACTTATGCAGATGTGTTTCTCAGGTTATCCAATGATGAAAACCTGCGCAACAATTCGCTTTATTTCTATGATCTCAGTGGGAAATTTACTTTTAAATTGGGGGACAAAGACAAACTCAGTCTATCCAGCTACTACGGGTCCGACTATCTGGGCTTATCCAGACAGTTTGGTTTTGGTTGGGCCAATTGGATCAATTCCCTTAACTGGACCAGGACCATCAATGAAAAGACCTATTTTGACCTCAACGCTTATTATAGCCGCTACCGATATGAAGTGAATTTTAATGATCCGGATATTGGCTTTGATTGGGACAATGTACTTTCTGAGACAGGAATCAGAGGACAATGGAGTTACATTCCAGATAACAAGTCCTCCATGTCATGGGGATTCCATTCCCAGCTCTATCAGTTTGCTCCCGTGGCATTGAATCCCTCTCCAGGTTCAAATATTGAGCCGATAGCTACCAATCCCCGAAATGGATTGCAGCATAACTTCTTTTTTTCTGCAGTCACGGATATAAGCAGTCGAATTAGGGCAGAAGGTGGCTTGCGCTGGGGGCTTTACAACCAAATTGGTCGTGGAAAAGTATTTGTTTACGAGGATGGCATCCCCTCTCCGGAAGCCAATATAGTTGACAGCCTTTCCTTTAACAGATTGGACAATATTCAGTTTTATCAGGGACTGGAGCCAAGGTTGTCCCTGAGGTATTTGATCAAAGAAGACCTTTCCTTCAAAGCTTCTTATAATAGGAATTTCCAATATGTGCAGGTGGCATCCAATAGTTCTGCAGGCTTACCTATAGACCGATGGATTCCTGCGGGTGCCTACATTCCTCCCATTAGGGGAGATCAGTATTCAATAGGGTTTTTCAAAAACCTAAGAGATAATATTTGGGAACTTTCTTTGGAAGGATATTACAAAGATTTCAGAAATCTGGTGGATCTGAGACAGGGTGCTTCCATATTGTTTACAGATAACGTAGAAACTGAATTATTAATCGGCGATGGTTATGCTTATGGTCTGGAGTTCTTATTGAGGAAAAATGTAGGAAAAACCACTGGATGGCTGAGTTATACCTATTCTAGGGTTTGGTGGAACATAGCTGGTATCAGTGGAGACCAAAAGTTTAATCCCCGGTTTGATAGGCCTCATGATGTTACGCTTGTACTTAACCATGAATTTTCAAAAAGGTGGTCGGCCAATTTGACTTTTGTCTATACAACAGGACAGGCGGTTACTTTCCCAATAGGATCTTATGAATTGGACAATCAGCGCTTGCCACTTTACGGAGAACAAAGAAATGCGGACCGTTTTCCAGATTATCACAGAATGGACGCCTCCGTAACCTGGAGAAATGTAGACAAGGGACGAAAATGGAGAGGAAGTTGGAATTTGAGCATTTACAACCTATATGGGAGAAAAAATCCCTTTTCTTACCAGTTTACCGACATCATCAATGATGAGATCAATTTTGACGTCAGCTCTGGTCAGGAAATCGTCAGCAGAAGGCCTGGTGTGGTCAAGACATATTTATTTACTTTCCTGCCAGCTATCACTTACAACTTTGAATTTTGATATGAAGAGATCATTGAACGCCATTCTACTGCTTATTCTATTGGCTTCCTGCCAGGAAGAAGTGTTTTTAGAACTCAATTCAGTGGAACCTAGACCGGTGATTGAAGCATTTTGGACGGATGCTGGGATTTACAATTTTGTAAGGCTGAGTACTTCCAGGGATTTTTACAGTGAAGAAGACAATGTATTGATCGAGAATGCCACTGTCTTTATTGAAAATGAGGATAATGGTCAAATTTTTCCTTTCCGCTTCAGCCAACAGGCAGGAAGATATCTGCCAATTAACAATGGGGCTGGAAATGTTGGCGGAAATTACCGGCTTCATGTAGAGTGGGAGGATAATATCTATGAATCCTCTGGCCTCCTCTTGGATGCGCCTGTTTTGGACAGTATTGTATATAATTTCAGGGATGAACGTGTATTTAGAGAATCAGGATATTACCTTACTTTATACGGAGATATTCCATTTGAAGACAATAATTTTTACCGCTTGCGGGTGGTCAGGAATGATACTTTGTTGAATAACAGGAATGACTATCTCTTATTTGATGACAGTTTTGGAACCAGTATACTGAACAGAGGATTTGAACTTTCAGGATTTCCCTTTAATGCAAATGATCGGGTAAGATTGGAATTGTTCAGGTTGAACAGAAGTGCTTTTGATTATCTCAACCAATTGGTAGGACTTCTCTTTAATGATGGTGGGCTATTCAGTCCGCCTCCCCAAAACCCTATGTCAAATATTGATCTTGTTGCAGGTGAAATTGCCCCTTTAGGATATTTCAAGGTGAGTTCTGTGCGTACGGCCACCATTGTTGTTGCTCCTGATTGATGTTTTTTAAATTTTGCCTTAAGACAGTTTACATTTGCTTACATTTGCCCCATGATTGATTTTGACCTCAAAGGCAAAGTAACGGTTACCTGCAAGGACCGCTTTGCACCCTATTTGGAACAAGAGCTGCTTGCAATGGGATTCAAACCGAAGGCTGTTTTTAGAACCCATATTGATCTTTATGCTTCCCTCAACGACTGTATTGACCTGAACCTGCACCTGCGGACAGCAAGTCATGTGCTGTATGAGATCAAGTCTTTATACCTGCATAAGGCTGATGATGTCTACAGGAGGATAAAAGCTTTGCCTTGGGAAGATTATTTGGATAAAGAAACGTATTTTTCTGTGGTTTCCCATGTGGACAATGAGACGGTCGATAATCCCCTTTTTGTCAACGTTAGGGTCAAAGACGCCATTGTGGATAGGTTTAGGGAAATCTTTGGAAGCAGACCTGATACAGGAGCTTCCAAAGATGGGGCTGTGATCCAATTATTTTGGAAGGATCAACAGGCCTCCCTTTATTTGAATACCTCTGGGGAAACATTGGCCAAACATGGGTATAGGAAAATACCAGGGCATGCACCTATGCTCGAAGCCTTGGCTTCGGCTACTGTTTTGGCCAGTGAATGGGATGGTAAAAGTCCCTTTATCAACCCCATGTGTGGAGCAGGGACATTGGCTATTGAGGCGGCATTGATGGCGACAGGGAGATATCCTGGGCTTTTCAGAGATCATTATGCATTCATGCATATCCAAGGATATGAAGAGGCTGTTTACCAAAAGATCCGCGAAAAAATGGCCAATAAGATACGAGAGGTTCCAGGATTAAAAATTATAGCCTCAGATATAAGCGAACAGGCAGTGCTTTTTGCCAAAGAAAATGCAGGGATCGCAGGAGTAGAAGATTTGATTGATTTTGAGGTTTGTGATTTTGAGGAAACTACAGTGCCTGAAAATGAAAACGGGGTGGTGTTTTTCAATCCCGAATATGGGGAAAGACTCGGAGAAGAGGGAGGACTTGGAGAAACCTACAAAAGAATGGGAGACTTCATGAAGCAAAAATGTGCAGGCTATGCCGGATACATATTTACCGGTAACATGGTTTTAGCTAAAAAAGTGGGACTAAGGACTTCCAGAAGAATCGAATTTTACAATGGAACAATTGATTGTCGGCTGTTAAAGTAT
>NZ_SLAP01000218.1 GCF_007126775.1 Cecembia sp.
GCCTCGAATGGGATTTGATGCACATCCATTTTTACAGTAGCCAAAGGGGATTCTATGTCTCCTGTGATATATTCCAGATTTGGCAATGCCTTCATCCTGTCAATAAAACAAAGCTCCGGGGCAATATGCAGTACCTTCATCGGTTTGGAGAAAAATTCTGTTTCTTTTTGCAGAAACAACCACATCAACCGGTGTCTTTCCAATGCCAGACAATTTGGACAGAGTGCATTTTCCCGTGCTTTTCTTCCATAGGGAAGGAATTTTCTAAAGGAATGGCCGCAAACATTACAGTTTACCTGATTGCCACGGTAAAAGACGGCGAGGACCCTCAGGAAAAAATGGGAGACAAGTTGGAGGTATTTTCTTGGAATATACCGAATGACAAAACTGATAATGGATTTCATGCAATTTTTTGCGGATGGTATGCTATGCTTAAAATTTTTTGCGTTTGCAATTTAACAATCCTAAATCAAAACCCGTCTATAGGGTTATTATTTCAATGGCCTTATTATTTGGTTATTGGAATTAGTTTCAAATGTCTATGTTGTAATTTTGTATTATCTCTTCAACCTGTTGAATATGCGAAACAAAAACCTTTATTATACCCTAGCAGGACTTATTATCCTGATAATCATTTATTTAGCCTTTAGGCCTTCCTCCTCTTCAGATGGAAGGGATATTTTAGCGGAGGTTCAGCGTGGAAAATTCAAGGTGGAAATCACTACTTCCGGTGAATTACAGGCATTAAACTCCATACAGGTAGTGGGACCCAGTGAAGCGAGAAGGTTCAGGGTAGGAAATTTTACCATAGAGGAAATGGTTGATGAAGGAACGGTAGTCAAAAAAGGTGAGTTCATCGCTGCCTTGGATAAGACAGAGCTTTTTGGCCGTTTGGAAGACAAAAGACTTGATTTGGAGCAGACATTGGCCCTATTTGAACAGACACAACTAGATACTTCTTTGGTGCTAAGGCAAGAACGAGACAATATCATCAATTTGGAATATGAGGTCGAGGAAAGGGAACTGATATTGGAGCAGTCCCAATTTGAACCGCCTGCCATCATTAAGCAAAATGAGAATAATGTAGAAAAAGCCAAAAGGGATTTGCAGCAGGCATTGGACCGTTATAGAATCAAATCCATGCAGGAAAAGGCCAGGATGGTCGAAGTATCTGCCAAATTGAGAGATGTGCAGACCGAAGTAAATCAGATGGAAGAAATTCTCGAAAAATTTACGGTAACTGCCCCTCAGAATGGTATGGTCATTTACGTATGGGGTAGGGGAGGAAAGGTAAAAGAAGGCAGTCAGGTCAGTTCCTGGAATCCCGTCGTAGCAAGCCTGCCGGATTTGACAACCATGCAGAGTATCACCTATATCAATGAAGTGGATATACGTAAAGTCAAGATAGGGCAGCGCGTGGAGTTGGGGCTTGATGCTTTTCCCGAAAAGAAGCTTACTGGGGAGGTTACTAAAGTGGCCAATGTTGGGCAACAAAGACCCAATTCAGATGCTAAGGTTTTCGAAGTCACCGTAGTGATCAAGGAAAGTGACCCATTACTTCGTCCTGCAATGACCACAAGCAATACGATCATTGCAGAAGAATTGAATGATGTGGTCTATGTTCCTTTAGAAGCCCTAAATTCCCAAGCAGATTCAATCAATTATGTGTATTTGAAATCTGGTAAAAAACAGGAGGTCAAATTAGGAATTTCCAATACCAATGATGTAGTAGTTGAACTAGGTTTAAATGAAGGGGATGTTGTTTATTTATCCACCCCAGATTGGTCAGGGAGGACCGCCGTCAATTTATTGGAGGAATTGAACGGGAAAAGAAATCCTTCCTTTGATGATATTTCGGCCAATACGCAAACTTTCAATAATAATGCTGAAAGTGAAGACGAATTATGAGGCCAGAAAATTTTGAGAATAAAAGATTGATGGCAAATTTCCAAATTGCTTTGGAAGCTGTGATTGCCAACAGGGTCAGGTCTTTGCTGACAGCTTTGGGGATTATTTTTGGAGTAGCTGCCGTCATTGCCATGCTTGCGATCGGGAATGGTGCCCAGCAGGAAATTTTGGAGCAGATCAAACTCGTTGGCGTAAATAATATAGTCGTCGAACCTGTATCTGAACAAAGAGATGACAGCGTAGATGAGGCCTCTGATTTGGAAGAAGAAAGGGCAAAGTTTTCTCCGGGATTAAAATTACAGGATGTGGAAGCCATTCAGCACACCATTCCTGGGGTGAAAAGGATAAGTCCAGAGATAGAGATAGAGACTTTTTTAGTGCAAAGCGGATTTCGACGTTCAGCCAAGTTGGTAGGAATAACCCCTGCTTATTTTGAGGTACTGGATTTTAATTTGTTAGAAGGAAGGATGTTCAGCGATGACAATATGCGTAACGGGGAACCGGTATGCATCATCGGTAAAGCCGTGGCCAATAAATTTTTCTCCAAAGAGAATCCTATAGGTAAAAGGATCAAAAGTGGCAATCAGTGGTTGGAAATCATTGGGGTGATGGAAGAGCGATATGTCTCGGAACAAAGTATTTCCAAACTGGGTATCCGTGACTTCAATATGGATGTATACATTCCTATTCAAACCATGTTGGTACGTTTCAAAAACAGAGATTTGATCTTGGCATCTAATTTAGAGGACAATAATCGCCGTTCTGACAATTACCATCAATTGGACAAAATAGTTATTCAGGTAGAAGAAAGCGAATCCCTGAACCCTACAGCTGAAGTGGTGAGCAAACTCTTGGAAAGGAGACATAACCAAGTGATAGATTTTGAGGTAACGATTCCAGAATTGCTCCTGAAACAGCAGCAAAGAACGCAGAATATCTTCAATATAGTCTTGGGGGCCATTGCAGGGATATCACTTTTGGTAGGTGGCATTGGTATCATGAACATTATGTTGGCATCTGTTTTGGAAAGGATAAAAGAAATAGGCCTAAGGCTTTCGTTGGGAGCAAAAAAATCCGATATTGTAAATCAGTTTCTTTTCGAAGCCGTCATGATTTCTGTTTCAGGCGGATTGATTGGAGTCATTTTGGGAATCATATTGGCCCAGCTAGTGGCAAAATTCGGGGATTTCCCCACAGTCATTACTTTGCCATCTATACTCTTGTCATTTGGGGTAGCTGCAACAGTGGGTTTGATTTTCGGAATTGCTCCGGCAAGAAAAGCAGCAAGTCAGGATCCTATAACTTCTTTGAGATATGAATAAAAGTTTTTACACAGGGCTTTTGATTGGGTTATTGTTCATTTTACCTGATTTTTCCCATGCACAGGAAAGGGTACAGTTGACCCTGGAAGAAATTGTAGCACGGGCCAAGTCCCGCTCTCC